>JAISRI010000074.1 GCA_031273735.1 Helicobacteraceae bacterium | reverse complement strand
ATATGTATATCTTCCTATAGCCGTCAAAATAATCTTCACCGCTACCCCACTTTTCTTTATAGTCCGCCCCGATATAAAAATCTTTCGTTTCGCCAAGCTCGTCAAAAAAGAAAGAAACCTCGTCAAGCCATCCCTCGCTAATAAATTCGCCCTTTTCGTCGTCGAACTTATACGCCGCGGTACTCAGATACGGCGCGCATTTGAACCCAAAAGATTTCACATACTCCTCGCCGTCAATGTTAATCCCGCTAAAGAGAAAGTTCTCGCCGCACGCTTTATCAGCCCAATCATTTTTTATATCTATCGTTTGAAAAGGTTTTTTATCCTTAAAAACCTCCAATGCGATAGCCTTCCCATCTTTAGACACAACCGCCCGAATCTCAAAAGCGCCAAGTTGTGTATAACCTTTATTGGCTAAAAGCGAACAAACGCACAACATTAGCGCCACAACAAACTTTTTCATAACGCCTTCCTTAATACTTTGCGATCATACCTCAAATTACCGATCGGAAGCGCTTATCTACATACGACTATATTTATAATCGCAAATCATCTCGTTTGAAGTTATTAACATTTAAGAAAAGAATCAATAAACGATTAAAATATACGGCTATTCGCTAAAGCGTCCCATTTTCATTAGTTTTTCGTAACGCGCCGCTAAGCGTTCGGATCTATCCTGCGCGCTTAGCGCGGCTACGTTGTCGAGAAAGTAGCGTTTGATCGCGTCTGCGGCGCCTTTTTTATCGCGGTGAGCGCCCACGATCGGCTCGGCGATAATATCGTCGATTAAGCCGTAGTTAAGCAGAGCGTCAGGCGTGATTTTAAGCGCTTTCGTAGCCGTTTCAACTTTTTCGGGATCGTTCCATAAGATTGCCGCGCACCCTTCGGGCGAGATTACGCTAAAGACGGAGTAACTAAGCATAGCTAAGCGATCCGCCACGCCTACGGCTAAAGCGCCGCCGCTACCGCCTTCGCCTATAACGACGCTGATCGTTATAGCGTCGATCGCGCTAAGTTCATAAAGGTTTTGCGCGATCGCCTCGCTTTGCCCGCGTTCTTCCGCGCCGATTCCCGGATATGCCCCCGGCGTATCGACAAGCATTAAAATTGGCAGGTTAAACTTCTCGGCAAACCGCGCCGCCCTTAGAGCTTTGCGGTAGCCTTCAGGATGCGGCATACCGAAGTTGCGCGCGATCTTGGTCTTTGTGCCGCGCCCTTTTTCTTCGCCGATCAAAACGCAGGCGACATCTTCGATCTCTCCGATAAAACAGACGATTGCGGAATCGTCCTTAAAATGTCGATCGCCGTGAAGCTCATACGCGTTTTCTAAGATCAGTTTGACGTAATCGAGAGAGTATGGGCGGTCTTGATGTCGCGCTAATTGGAGTTTTTGGTAGTCGCTAAGGTTGCCGTAGGCTTTTGAAATAGCTTTTTCTAAATCTTTGCGAAGGTTTGTAAGCGTTTTTTCGTCGTTACGAATCTGAGCAAGTTCAAGCTCCTCTTCGATTGACTTTAGCGGTTTTTCAAAATCCAGATAAAAGGGCAAAAAACTATACCTTTTTGAATACGATCGCGCCGTTTGTGCCGCCAAAACCAAAGTTGTTGCTCATAACGGCTTCGATCTTCGCGTTTCTAGCGACGTTTGGAATATAGTCTAAATCCAAATTATGTTCCGTATCGCGGTTTTCGTAATTGATTGTCGGCGGCAAAACGCCCCGTTCCAGCGCGGTAATAGCGATCACCGCTTCGATTCCTCCCGCGCCGCCTAAGCAATGCCCGATCGCGCCTTTTGTCGAGCTAACTAGCGGAACATCGCCGTTAAAGACCTTTTTAAGCGCCAGCGTCTCATACCAATCGTTATAAACGGTGCTTGTGCCGTGCGCGTTGATGTAGCCGATCTTGACGTTGGGCGCGTTTTTGTCCGCCATTTTTAGCGCCGCTTTCATAGCGCGGTAAGCGCCTTCGCCTTCGGGCGCGGGCGTGGTGATGTGATTCGCGTCGCCGCTTTCGCCGAAACCTATCATCTCCGCGTAGATTTTCGCGCCGCGTTTTTTAGCGCTTTCGTATTCTTCTAGCACAAGCGCGCCGCCGCCTTCGCCCATAACGAAGCCGTCGCGATCGCGATCAAACGGACGCGAAGCTCTTTGCGGATCGTCGTTGCGCGTGGAAAGAGCGCGCATAGCGGCAAAACCGCCTATGCCTACTTCGCAGATCGCGGCTTCGGCGGCGATCGCGAGCATTACGTCCGCGCCGTCTAGCGCGATCGTCTTATAGGCTTCGCTAACGGCGTGCAAACCAGCCGTACAAGCGGTTACGCAGGCAAGATTTGGTCCTTTTAGCTTATGCTCGATACTTACAAAGCCGCCGAGCATATTCGCTAGAGCGCTGGGGATAAAAAAAGGCGATATGCGTTTTGGTCCCTTTTCGCCGCAGACGATCGATTGTTCTTCTATTCTAGGCAAACCGCCGATGCCCGCCGCGGCGCTGACGCCAAAGCGATCGGATAATTCGCCTTCGATCTTGAGTCCGCAATCTTCTATCGCCTCTTTAGCGCACTTTAAGCCTAGTTGAATAAAACGGTCGGCTTTTTTGACCTCTTTGGGATCCATAATCTCGGCGGGGTCAAAGCCTTTTACTTCGGCGGCGATCGTAACGCTTAAACGCGAAGGATCAAAGAGCGTGATTGTTGAAACGCCGCTTTTGCCTTCGATAATCGCGTCGAACGACGAAGCGCGATCGCGTCCAAGCGCGGTGATCATACCTAGCCCGGTAACCACAACCCGTTTCATAACGAGCCTTATTTTTTAATGTTTTCGACGTAGTTGATCACATCGCCAACGGTCTTAATCTTCTCCGTGTCTTCATCGGGAATCTCTACGTCAAACTTCTCTTCGAGAGCCATTACAAGCTCGACCACGTCGAGACTGTCCGCGCCCAAGTCCTCTACAAACTTCGAGCTTTCCTTGACCTCTTCCTCGCTGACGTTCAGCTGCTCCACCACGATTGCTTTTACTTCGTCAAATAGCGCCATTTCGCTTCTCCTTGTTTAAATTTGTGTCGCATTCTACAAAACGCGCTCTTAAGCGCTTTTTTACATATACAATCCGCCGTTTATTTTGAGCGTTTCGCCCGTGATATACGAGGCGAAATCGCTAAGTAAGAACGCAACGGCGTTTGCAACCTCTCTTGGCAGACCGAATCGCCCCAACGGGATCGCTTTGAAGTAGCTTTCCTTAACTTCGTCTGAAAGCGCGTCGGTCATATTGGTCGCTATAAAGCCGGGCGTTACCGCGTTGAACCGCGCCGATCGGCTTGCGCCCTCTTTGGCGAAACTCTTTGTCAAGGCGATCATACCGCCTTTGCTCGCCGCGTAATTCGCCTGCCCCGCGTTGCCCGTTTCTCCTACGATCGAGGCGATATTGACGACAGCGCCAAAACGCGCTTTACTCATTACTTTGAGCGCCTCGCGGCAACCGATGAAACAGCTTGTCAAATTGGCGTCGATCACTCGCGAAAACTCCTCTGTTTTCATACGAAGCGCGAGTTTATCGCAGGTTATGCCCGCGTTATTGACCACATAGCTTAACGCGCCGTCGCAATCGACAATCGTCTTGATCGCGTCGCTAAACGCCGCTTCGTCGGTCGCGTCAAAGCCGATCGTCGCGGCTTTTCCGCCGTTTTCTTCGATCTCGGCTTTGAGTTTGTCCGCTTCCGCCGCGCCGCTTTTGTAGTTTATCCAAACCTTGATTTTGTAACCCGCCAAAACGCTTGCAATCTCTCTGCCAATGCCTTTGCTCGCCCCCGTAATCAGCGCGTTTTTGCCGCTAAATACCATCGTTTTCCTTTTATCTCGATTTGAACCGCTAGATTATATTAAAAAACGCGTTGCGCGCCCCCTTTAATAAAACGACGGCGCTAGCGGGTACTAAAATAGCGGCTTGTCCATTTCCGCAGGGATTGGAAGCCCCATTATTTTTAGGATTGTCGCCGCGACGGCGCTTAGTCCGCCGTTTTTGATCGATTTGACCCCTTCGGCTTTCACAAAACACCACGCGTCGCCGACCGTGTGGTTTGTGAGCGCGTTACCGTAAGCGTCTTTCATCTCCTCGCAGTTGCCGTGATCGGAGGTAATCACGTAGCTATAATTCTTTTTATCCGCCTGCTCGATAATTTTGCCCAAGTTGCGATCGACCGCTTCGACCGCTTTTAGCGCCGCTTCGTAATTACCCGTATGCCCGACCATATCGCCGTTTGCGAAATTAACGACGATAAAATCAAATCCGTCGCCAATCGCCTTAACTACCGCGTCGCCCACCTCGTCCGCGCTCATTTCTGGCTGAAGGTCGTAGGTGGCTACTTTGGGCGAAGGGATCAAAACCCGCGTTTCGCCTTTTAGCGGCGTTTCGTTACCGCCGTTGAAAAAGAAGGTTACGTGGGCGTATTTTTCCGTTTCCGCGGCGTGAAACTGCTTTAAGCGCGATTTGGCGATCACTTCGCAAAGCGTGTTTTTCAGGTTGTCTTTAGGAAACAAGATCGGAAAGTCAAACGCTTGGCTGTATTCCGTCATCGTCGCTACAAAAACCTCGCGTTTTTCGACTTCGATCGGCATAAAATCGATTTCGCCGATAAGTTGCGCCAGCTCGCGCATCCGATCGCTTCTAAAGTTTAAAAATAGAACCGCGTCGCCGTCTAGAACGCCTTTGTAGGTAGGCACGGCGATCGGTTCGATAAACTCGTCCGTAACCCCCTCTGCGTGGCGATCGGCGCAGTATTGTTCAAGATCGTTCGTCGTCGCTTTGGGCGTTCCTAACACGATCGCGTCATAGGCGCGTTTGACGCGCTCCCAGCGATTGTCGCGATCCATTCCGTAGTATCGCCCGCCGACGCTAGCCAAAATTACGCGATCGCTTAGAATTGGCTTAACGTCGTTAAGGTAGAGCGGCGACGAGGTTGGCGACACGTCGCGCCCGTCCGTAAGTAGGTGCAAAAAGACCGTTTTATCCGCTTCTTCCGCGGCTCGCGCCACGCCTAAAATATGATCGATATGCGAATGAACGCCGCCGTCGCTGATAAGCCCTATCAGATGAATCCGCTCGCTTTTTTCGAGCAGATCGTTGAAAACCTTGTTTTGCCCAAACGTTCCCTCGTCGATCGCTTTGGAAATCTTTACCAAGTCCTGATACAAAATCCGCCCCGAACCGAGCGTCAAATGCCCGACTTCGCTATTGCCCATCTGTCCGCTCGGCAATCCAACCGCTTCGGAATGCGTCTTTAAAAGCGAGTGCGGCAGGGTTGCAAAAAGCCTGTCGTAGGTAGGCTTTGTCGCGTTTTCAAAAGCGTTGTAAGGGCTTTTTGGTTTGCGCCCGATTCCGTCTGTTACGATCAAGATCGTCTTATGTATCTTTTTTCTAGTCGCCATTATCGTTTCCTTAGTTCGTAATTTGTAATTATGAGCAATATAATATAATCCTCGCCTTAAAATTAGGGTTAGGTTTTTTATGCTTTACTTCCTTTCGAGCTGGCTACACTTCAATCTTTTCACCTATATCACCGTGCGCGCGGGGGCGGCTTTTTGCGTCGCTTTCGTCCTAGTGCTCTGGTTTTTTCCGCGTTTTATCGTGTGGGCGAAGCGACAGGGAGCGACGCAACCGATCCTAATTCACGCGCCGGGCGGGCACAAAAGCAAGCAAAATACGCCGACGATGGGCGGCGCGGTTTTTACCTCCTGCGCCCTGATCGCCGCGCTTTTGAGCGTTAATCTTACCAACTCCTTCGCTTGGATTGGGATTTTGACGATTGCCCTTTTTAGCGCGATCGGAGCGATAGACGATCTAGGCAAAATCAAGGGTAAACAAAATGAAATGGGGCTTTCAGCGGGACTTAAGTTTATATTGCAGGCGCTTGCGGCGGCTCTAATCTCGCTTTTACTGATATACGCTTCAAATCTAAACACCCATCTCTATTTGCCGTTTATCAAAGAACCCGCGTTGAAAGATTTAGGCGTTTATATCGCGTTTTTTTGGGCTTTGGTATTCGTTAGCGCCAGCAACGCCGTAAATCTTACGGATGGGCTTGACGGACTTGCCGCCGCGCCTAGTATTTTTTCGATCGCCACTTTAGCGATATTCGTCTATATTACTGGACACGCGAATATGAGCCAATCGCTCTTAATGCCTAGCGTTTCGGGCGTGGGCGAAGCGGTTGTGATCGCGTCGGCTATGTTGGGCGCGCTTCTTGGTTTTTTATGGTTCAACGCAAATCCCGCGGAGGTCTTTATGGGCGATAGCGGAAGCCTTTCGATCGGCGCGTTTATAGCTTATCTTGCGATCATCTCAAAAACCGAAGCGCTACTTTTACTGATCGGCTTTATTTTTGTGGTCGAAACTATATCGGTAATTTTACAAGTGGGAAGTTATAAGTTTCGTAGAAGGCGAATCTTTTTAATGGCGCCTTTACATCATCACTTCGAGCTAAAACGCTGGGCGGAAAATAAAATAATCGTGCGTTTTTGGATTATCGCGCTTTTATCAAATATTCTTGCTCTAATTACGATCAAAATCAGGTAATACTTTATGCAAACTACTCTTTTTGGCTATGGAAAAACAAACGCCGCGATCGCCAAACGCTTTGGTAATTGCGAGATTTTCGACGACAAATTTAAACAGGTAGAAACTTTTGGCGAAAATAATAAACTTTTGCCGATGGATTTATTCGATCCGGATAAATCAACGATGGAAGTAGTTTCGCCCGGCATAGCGCCAAGCCACCCGCAGGTAAAACGCGCTAAAAATCTTATCAGCGAATACGATCTATTTTGCGAATGTTCGCCTTTTTCGATATGGATCAGCGGAACCAACGGCAAAACGACGACTACGGAAATGGTTGGGCTTTTGCTTAAAAACAAAGGCGCGATCATCGGCGGAAATATCGGCGCGCCGCTTGCCGAACTTGATATGGAAGCCAAAATATGGGCGCTTGAAACGAGTAGTTTCACGCTTCATTACACGACGAGGGCGCGCCCTAATATCTACGCGCTTTTGCCAATCACGCCCGATCATATTAGTTGGCACGGAAGTTTTGAGGCATACGAGACGGCAAAGCTAAAACCTTTGCGATGGCTTGCCGAAGGCGAGCTTGCGATAATCCCAGCAAAGTATCGGCATATTCCCACAAAAGCGTTTGTCTGTTACTACGAAAATAACGACGACCTGACTAATTTTTTCGATATTGACGCGACGCGAATAAAGTTTCAAGGCTGTTTCTTGCAAGACGCGCTAATCGCGTTAGGAATCGCTAAAGCATTATTTGACGAAACCGATTATAATTTATTAAATAGTTTTGTCGTCGATAAGCATAAGATTGAGGAGTTTTTTGATAAGAGCGGCAGGCTCTGGATAGACGATTCAAAAGCTACGAATTACGACGCTACTTTACAAGCGATAGAGATATATAAAGATCGCCTTATTCATCTGATACTTGGCGGCGACGACAAAGGGGCGGATTTAACGCCGCTTTTTGATCGCTTAAAAGATATGCGCGTCGTTATCTACGCGATCGGCTCAAACCGCGATCGGATAATAAAAATGGCGCAAGAGCGCAATATAGAGGCGGTTTTGTGCGGTTTTTTAGATATAGCCGTCGCTAAAATCGCCGATCGGTTAGATAAAAATGGCGTCGCGCTTCTTTCTCCCGCCGCCGCAAGTTTGGATCAATTTAGCGGCTATAAAGAGCGCGGCGAACTTTTCAAAAAATATGTTGGCGATCTAAATTGAAAACGCTTTAAAATTTAAGCTAAACTTAAGTTAAAATAGACTATAATACAAAAAATATAAATGGAGTCAAAGTGAAGCAACAAGCAA
>JAISRI010000061.1 GCA_031273735.1 Helicobacteraceae bacterium | reverse complement strand
CGACCGACGCTTTAGAGGCGTTCTTATCCAAACAAACGTCGATAAAAAGGGTAAAGAGAGCGGTGATATTCGCTCACGAACGATCAAGGATTGGCGGCGTTGAAAATCAAAGCGTCGATTTGATCGCTTCTATCGGTTCTATTACAACCGACGCTTTTAGAAACGTCTTTACGTCGTTGGAAGAGATCGACGTAGAAAAAGTTATAGCGTTAATTAAGAGAGATCACGAGTATTGGGAGAAAGGAGGGAAGGCGAGGCGCTAAAATAGACAGTGGCGAAAACCACGCTTATGACTTTATTAAAATTGAATCCATAAATGTAGAAGTTGGATTTTCTCTTGTTTGCATATACGGCTATGTAAAGATTTGTATTTAGCGGACTTTTCGCTTTTTTCTTCTAAGCTAAGTTTATCTTCGTCCTTCCAGACCAATTCTTCATATTGAGCGGGAGATGTCTTTTCATTGATCCACTTATTTATATCCGCTTGCCATTCATCAAAATTGCCGGTTTGCACATATCCAAGCAAGCCGGCAAACTTATGTTTTTCTCCGTGAAAGCATCTCTTAAAGCGTTCTATCCCGCCTCGTTCTCCAATTACATATTCTTTTTTTCTACATTTTGATAAGCGAGAATCAAGTCTTTTGGCTTCTATTGTAAAAAAATCTTCGGAAAGTCCTGAACTCGGTTTTAGTTTCATAGACACGCCTATATCCTCAGAGCGACTACTCTTGTGTTTGACTGGCTGATGATTGAATATAAATAATGTATTATTGTTTATCTGAGCAGATTTTATTACTAAGTATGTTATCTCATTTTCGCTAGCGTCAGGCTTAATATCTGCCAAAGCATATTCCAATATACACTTTTCTAAATATAGCATAACCTTATATATTTCATCTAATGGCATATCATCTTTTGTGGTGCCAAAGCAAGGATCTGATTTTTTTTCTGATAGCATTATGAGTACCTCATATGTACTAAATCGGCAAATGTTTCGTCGGCATCTCTCACAGCAATAGATTTTAACCAGAATCTGTATTGCTTTGGCTTAATTATATAGATTACGTTTCTATCATAAATTTTAATAATGCGTTTAATGTTTACATTTTGTTTGTACTTGTTAATAATAATATCGTTTATATTAACGTTTAGATCTTCGGTTTTTTCTTGTTTCCAGAAAATAGGATTTGTCGGCTCTTTGCCATAGCAAAATGCTATGACTATAAAATGATCGGTTTTTAACAAATCGCATAGCTTGAATTTACTATAGACGGTATTAAGTAGAGTGCAATATATGTTTATATATTCTTTTAATTGCTCATCATTTATTGATTTAAATATCGGCAAATCATTTTTGCCATTTATCCAATCAAGCATATAATCAATCACATCCCCTGCAAAATACTTTTCAATATTTGAAAGTTTGACATCATTAATATTTGCAGGATATGGCAGAGAATCAATATCTTGCTTTAATAAGACGGTAGCTTTATCAATGCCAATTTTACCGCTAGTGGCTATCAGGAAGAATATAAACTCTTTGCTACGCATTTTAAAGTTGGAGACAATCATTTGCAAATCTTGCGCATATTGCTCTGGCGCACTAATGCCAACAAAACTATGATTAAATGCCATTTGTTTGTCTGAGTAGCCAATAAGTACAGACTCTTTATTAAGTGTATTTCTTATAATTACAAGTGGAGGATCGTACAGTTTTAAATTTCTTTGCGCTTCCATTTTGGTATTTGTTATTATATAAGTTCTGCTAAAATCAATACCTTTCTCAGATAGAGCGTTCTCGGGTTTTGTTTGCAAAGCCGTATATCCACATAAATCCGTAATATTCTTTTTATTACCAACGATAAATCCAGTAGAATAAATCCAGTTATTATTTTCCTCTTTATCTTTTATAAAATCACTAAAAGTTGGAAAAGCTTTTAATCTGTTGATAATATTAATTGTTCTGCTTCCGCCCACCAAATTACATTTCCAAATATATTTATTGTTTATCGCTTCCTTATATGATATCCAGTGGAAATCATAATAGCTTAAATCAAAATATAGCTTTTCTTTTGTTTCAAAAGTCTCTCTAACGGTTAAATGTAATAACTTGCTGTTTTCTATGTCAGGTTTTTCTTTTTTAAAAAATACTGCGGATACTCCAACATTAGCGCCGCCTCCGCTTCTTTTGAAAAGAGAGCTATTTAGTCCCGCAAAATCCGCTATCTGTTGCGCGCTATATTTGCCCAATAAATATTTTCTAAAATTTTCTGCGTTATTGTTATATAGAAAGGCTGGTTGCTGTATCATACAAACATCTCCGCCACCTTTGCATAACTCAAAGCTTTGTTCCAAAAATAAAAATGCCAATTTTTTATCGGGCAGTTCTGGTCTGCCATCTTTTACCTTTGCTCCATTGACCCTTTCAGCTTGTTCTGTCAATCCTGACACAAATGGTGGATTGCCTATAACCAGATCAAAATTCTCAAGCATCACTTTTACATCCAGAACGTTGAAGAAGTCATCTGTTATAAGATTGCCCATTTTTATTAAGTCTTCAAAGCGTAATTTCCCCCAAATTATATTTGGCGTGAGAGCATCGCACATTGTCAAGGCTAAACTGAATTGCGCTAGCTTTACGGCTTCGCCTTCTTTGTCTACGCCATAAATGTTATCCTTAAGTACATTTCTCAGCCTATCAATGTTTGGCTTTTTCCTAAAATCTTCGTCTGACAGCCAATTCCACTGTATTAGTCGTTTATATGCCGCTACCAAAAACACTCCTGAACCGCACGAGGGATCCACAACCTTAAAGTTTTCTTTCGGCTTATCAAGAGGCATTATTTCATCAATTAAAAAATTAACAAGCATTGGCGGCGTATAGACTATCCCTTCTTTATCCTTTTCTTCTTTTTTTAAGAAGAGTTCATATATATTGCTGATAAGCTCAATAGGTAAATGCTCAAAAGAGTATAAGCTCCAAAAATGCTTTTGCGCCGTGCTTAAATCTACATCGCCCTCTAGAAAACGCGTAAATAGTTTCAAGCCGTGTTCCGAAATTTGCTCATGCTCTTCTTTTGAAAATTGGAAAATGCCTCCGTTAAAGCGCTTATGTAAATCATTAAACATATTGATAAGGGATTCCTTTTTCGCACAGACATCTACGAAGCATACGCCACCTTTTATGAATCTTTGCCAATAGTCAATCGGAATCACTTTTCTCTCTTCCAAATATTTGACTAAAATAAACTTCATTAATAGGGTATTAATTATATTTTCAGATAGTTTGTTGTCGTTTATTAAAAATTGTCTGCTTACTGTTAAATTATTAATCAATGAGTTATACGCGCTATGTTCGTATCTGAAATTATTTTTAGCAATATCTGTATTCCAAAATTCTCCGCTATCAAACATTGTTGCTAGGAAATTTTTTTGCACGTCTGAAATAGTTTGAAATTGAGAAGTAATCTCAATTATTTCTAATGGAGTTATATCTTTTTGGCTTATATCTTTTTTGGATAGGCTGTTAAATATTTTTATTTTTGTTGTCGAAAATAGAACAAATATTGGGACTTTGCAAGAACTCCAAAGTTCTTTATGCAGGCTGTTTGTGTCTATGGCGGCATCTTCTTCATATAGATATATTTGAGGAATAGAAGGCCTTTTGTCAAAATGCCTGAAATATACAGCTTTTGCATGGTGTTTACGGGCTTCGTATAAATGTATTTTTATATACGCATCTTTTTCCAGTTCAATATTGTCGATAAATCTTAAACCTTCCTTTGCTTTATTATCATCTAGCATTGATAAGCATTCTAACCCTTTTTGAAGGTTGGGACTAATGTCCAAATTTGCAATATTCATTCTATCTCCTCCTTGATATTCAGCTAGTTCGTACTTATTATACTAAATTTAGTTTAAATATGGATATTTTAACGTATTTTTCACACAAAATAAAATCTGTTTTTCTATTATTAAACAATTTGTGACCATTTATATGTATGCGTTTTGTACTCTATTATAATTTTGCTACTACTAAGCGTTCTGAAATCGCGAATGGGCAGTCTGTCACGCGGTGGACCGCCAAGATAAAAATAACCAAAGGAGACGCTGAGGATTTTTGCGAGCTTTTTAGCGTGGTAAAATGTCGGCTTTTTCGCTCCTCTTATCCATTCAATAACGATCTCGGGCTTTGTTCCCACGCGCTCGGCCACCGTCTCAACGGACATTTCGGTACGCTTGATAGTCCATGAGAGCATTTTAGGTTGGGACATAGCCTCGTTCATCTAACCCTCGCTTTCCGCTAGCGTATTCGTAATTGTAGCAATATACACCAAAGCAAAGGATATGCCGTTTGTCGGTTGATGGGGGCACAATTCTCTGCGTTTCGCGCATAACGTAACCGCATTGTCCTTTACCTTTTGCATATCAACGCATTTCTATAGTCTTTATCCATTTCTTCCATATGTTCTTAAAAGAAGCTTTCTTCCCTATCCGGCTGTTTACGGTTTCCGTCGTCGTTTGGTGTTCTGAAACGCTGTTATCGTCATTTATCATTCGTGCGACTCTCCTTTCTTAACTTAATCATCACCCTTACTTCCTAGCGAACGCCAGTCCGCTGATCTGATTGAACAGCGAACGTTTTTTTGACTTCGTCTAATCGCTCGTATGGGTCGATCACCAATTTATCCATAAAGAAGGGGACTAGCGATACCTGCTCTCTTATTCCGTCATTGTAATACTAGAATTTTCGCGTCAAGTATCCAATCTTCACATCCACGACAATGCCGCGCGTTCTCCATTGGCTGATGGCGTAGCGCGCCATCTTCGTATTGTCGTCGTCTTTTATACCCACGTCTACGATAACGGTTCTGAAAATGCGTAGGAGCGTCGCAAACCCCATTAGCAACATATTTTTATAGAGTATCGCCTTGATTTCCAGTTTAGAGACAAACGCGCTTTTTTAGACTGATCGATCGCGATTGGATAGTCGGCTATTTTACTTAATAAACTATCAGATCGTTTTCCTGTTCTGTTCCTTGTTCCACATATCGAAAATATCGTTACGCGCGGCTAAGCAGTCTTCGTAGCCTTTTCTATACGCTCTATTAAGATCGGGGATCATCTTAATTATCTGTTCGTCGCTTAAACAATCAGGCGCGGATAAGCGCGGACCCATAATGCGATCCTTGTCGCCAAGATAAGTAGCGTCAAATAGAAATGCCCGCCTATTGTAACGTTTGATTATTGCGTCTTGCTCTCGTATTAGAACGCAATCGTCATAGGCGATATTTATCGGCGCGTCTTCGCGTCTTTCTTTGTAAATATCGTGGAGAGTATCTATGCCATCGTCGTATCCTTGCTTGTAAGCTCCGTTCAAATCGTGAAGTATCTCTAGTATCTGTTCGTCGTCTAAACTATCGGGCGCGGTTAAATATGGGTTACCCGTCGCTTCATTGAAAAATGCGCGATTAAAGATGAATACTTGCCCATTACGGCGCTCTATCTTAACGTCTTTCTTTCTGATTAACGTTCGATCGCTAAAGCGCTCTATAAATGATCTTGGGTTTCTCTTTCCGACGCCGCTTTTGGAAGTTTTCGCCGCTATCTGGCTTTTTGAATCGTTTTTGTTATTGCTCATATTTACCCCTTCCCCATCTTCAACTCGCCTATCAGCAAAAACAGAGGGTGTTGTTTGGCTCTTTCTTGCAGATCGTCCGCGTTTAATTCAAGAGCGTCGATAGAAAATAGAGCAATACAGCTTGTGAAACTGCAACTCAAACGTTTCAAAATCGTCCTCGACAATATCGAGCAATTCTTTTAACTCGTCGCTAACGTCTAGTTTCCCAAATGCGATGTTTACGACAGCTCGCGCTTCGTTAATGACCTCTATGATCGCTTTAGGATCGCCGCCGATCGCTTTGCTTGTTTCGTTTGCTATTTCTTTTAGCTTTAATCGTATTTGGGTCATTTTGCTCCCTTTTTCGTTTTCGTTCGGGTTTCTTTATTGTCCCGTCAGGCATTAGCTTGTGAAAGACAATCCGCTCCGTTGGAAAGTAGTCTTGATACTGCGCTTGATGATGTTTTTGCGGATAAGCGCGGACAATAATCGTTTGCTTTTCGCCCGCTTTTCGCTTTAGATCAACATAGCCATACATAGCAAAGAGGTTTTCAGCGATCGCTTTAGCGATTAAAGCGCTTTTACGAGATAGAATTACTTTAGGCTTGCCGTTTCGCTCAAGTCCGGACAATGTAATTACGAAATGCAACGCCTGCCCCGCAACGTAGTATCCTTGATTAGCTTCAGCCTCTACAGCCTTTTTTAACGGCATAAAAGCTCTGACGTTAGGTAAATTGACAAACCAGCCATTAACGACCTGATCGTCGATCGTCCCTACGACGATCTTTTGATCAAGATTTTTATATTGAAGCAGATTGACCTCCTTAGAAGATTGATAATGTTGAACGAGTTTCGCTAATTGCGAGCTTGTCTTTGATAGCAAGGCTTGCTTCATATTTATCGCTCTAAACTCTCCCGATCCCGTTTGAGCGGAAAAACTTATCTCGCCGTTTTCGTTTTCGATAGGGACGATACTATTTTGGGTTTTAGTCGCGTTTTTTACGGCTCTGGAGATCAACGATAAACCGTCGAGTAAAGTTAGATCGTGAGAGCGGCAGTAATCAAGGATAGTTTTATTGGTCATTGGTTATGCCGTTTGCGCTATCGTTCATTTGCGCGACTTTGCCCAAAGTCTTTGCGACGGCTAGAAATTGTTTCTTGTTCTTGCTATAAGTTTGTCCGAATTCAGCTTTTAACGCTTTTGGGTCGCCATCAAGGAGCAAATATTTTTTGGCAAATTTAAGAAGGCGCGGCTCGTTGCGACTTATATATTTAATTAGTTCTTGTCGTTGTTCCTCTTTTATCTCTTCTTCGTTTGTGTTGCTTTCGATTGTAAACGCCTTGTCTTCGCGAACTAGATTGCTTTTGCCCGAATCCATCGCGTCTATATTTTTGCGTTTCTTTTTCCTCGTCTCTTCGTTGGTATAGCTTTGTATATATCCTCTACATTGCTCTACTCTTAGCTTTTCGCCGTCTTTCTCGTATTTTTGCTTTGCTACTAAAATCCCCTCAAATGCAAGCGATCGGAAATCCGACGCTCCATAAGCGCGATCACTTCCGTTTTGGACGCGGATTTTCGTAAATGCCCAAATGATCTTTGCGCACTCTTCGGCTTCTTTAATTGTCCAATAAGGAACAATCGCAAGTAGATCGCGGGGATTGACGAACAAATTTCTAGGCGTTTCAGTCATTGCAAAACGCCTTGTTTTTGTGGAAGTAAAGCGCCGCAAAAATAGCTCTGTGGAAGCGATTGTGGAAGTCCTAAAACAGGCTTTCGGCGGCGTAAAAGAGGCGCAAAAACCATCGTAACCCAACCTTTCGAAAAGCTAAAGAACGCCGATCGTTTCTAGCTTTGTTGATTTAGGCTTGTGGTTGGTAAGTTCTGCTTGAAGGCGGGGTTAGAGGGTCAATTTAGGCGAAAAACGGCTTACTCACTCCTTCTCTCTCTCTCGTCGGTAGAGAAAGCTCTGCTTATGGTTTGAGATACCATAGGAAACTCCTTTTATGGGATTTTGTCGAATGACGGCGATCATTGTAATCTTTCAACCTTAAAGATCAATAAAATCGATTTCCATTAGGCGCGGAGCAAACATTCACGCAAAGTTTATGGCGATTTTGGCAGGATCGGGTTATGGAAAAGGCGAAACTGCTACTTTTAGAGGACGATCCGCAACTGCACGAGATTATCAAAGA
>JAISRI010000055.1 GCA_031273735.1 Helicobacteraceae bacterium | reverse complement strand
GCAGTCGCTTATGTCCTCGTCCTCAAAAGCGAGTAACGCTTCTAGTTCCTCGTCGGACATTTTTGGAAAATTTGCTATTTCTTCCATACTATAACTAACAATTCCCATAATACGCGCTCATTTTCCTTGTCTAGACGGGAGTTGAACGCGAATGATCGCGTTTGCTGGTAAAAAAATCATAGACGACATAAATAGTCGCTACAACCAATGCGCCTCCCACCATAATCGCTAGAGATACGTTCATTTTGTCCTCCTTTGTAAATAAAACCCGTAAAGAGCTAATGCCGCCGTTGTTACGAATAACAGTATTGTATCATAGATATTCGACGGCTGTTGCAGATATGCGGCAATGACTCCGCTACCGAAAGTAACCAAAGAAAGTTGAACGAAATATTCGCCAACCTTTTCTTTTACGTTTCTTTTATTCTTCATATTCTCCCTTTCTCGGAATTATTATATTCAAGGAACGCCTGTTAGAGCGTCCTTGCGAAATCAGACGACCAGTTGCGGTTAAATTACATTGAAGAAGTAATTTAGATCCTCAGAGAGCGCTTTTTGCACGAAATAAATGGCAAACGAACGCTTTTACAGATAAGGTTTGATTGAAAAAAGGATCATGATCCTCTGAAGATAGGCTTTGAAGCCAAGCTACTTCGCCGATTGGCGATCGCGCTCCGTCAGGTACTCGCCTATACGAAATATGATACCAATCAGCAACAGAGGGATAACGAGCATATCAAGCGCCGTCATCGTTTTATCCTCCATTTTTTCGCTTATTATAACGGCTATTATATGTATCGCATACTGAACAGAAAACGCTTTAGTTTTTAGCGCAGTAAATACATTAAAGAGCGACTAAAGCGATTATTTACGCTCTTTAACGCATATTTATGGCTATAATACGCTTTTAATATAGGCGGATTGTATGGCAAAGAAAAATCAACTTTTTCAGGCGACGCCTTTCGCGGTTGAAAGCGCGTTAAAGCGACTTGGGCAAAATCTAAGGACGGCGCGATTGCGTCGCAGATTAACTCAAGCGCAGTTATCGGAAAAGATCGGCGTTGGAACGAGAGCCATAAGCGACGCGGAAAAAGGAAAGCCTACAACCGCCGTATCTACCTATATGGCGCTGTTTTGGGCGTTTGATCTATTAGATAATATAAAAGACGCGGCGGATCCGCTAAAAGACGCGGAAGGATTGCGCCTTGAAGCGTTAAGAGCGCCGCGCCGCGCTAGAACGCCTAAAAGCTCGGAGTTAAACAATGACTTCTAAACGCGAATGTTTTGCGTATATTACGCTCCCCGATCAAGTTTCGCCCATTACGGCTGGAAAGTTGGTTTTAGAGACGACGCAAAGCGGGGAAAATATCGGGCGGTTTGTTTACGCCAAATCTTATCTCTCGCGCTCCGACGCGGTAGAGTTTGATCCCGTAGAACTTAAACTAACCGATAGGGTATATGAAACGGTTCTATCAAAAGGAGTATTCGGAGCGTTACGCGACGCTTTGCCCGATCATTGGGGGCGGCGGCTAATCGAAAAGCGTTTGAATAAACCTATCCTTTCCGAATTGGATTATCTTCTTAATTTGGCGGACGATCAAGCGGGCGCGTTGGGATTCGGGCTTAGCAAAACGCCCCTAACGCCTGAACAAAAGTTTAACCGCGTAATCGATCTTGAACGTTTGCAAAGGATCGCCGGCGAAATTATGCGAGAAGCGAATTCGACAGATTCTGCGCGTCTTCAAATAGAGGAGCTTATGCTCGTTAAAACCTCTATGGGCGGCGCTCGTCCTAAAGTCGTCGTATCCGACGGCGACGCTCTATGGCTTGCGAAATTTAACTGCGATAGCGATCGTTGGAATTACGCCGTAGCGGAGCACGCAACGCTAACGCTTGCCCGCGAATGCGGAATAAACGCGGCGCAAAGCAAAATAGAGAAAGTTGGAGATAGAGAGGTTTTACTTGTTAAACGCTTTGATAGAGAGCATACGGACAAAGGTTATTTGCGCCGCCGTATGATAAGCGCTATGACGGCGTTGCGTATTGACGACGATTGCATAGATCGCAATAAATGGTCTTATATTGCGTTAGTCGAAGAGTTGCGAAAGTTTTCTTCTTTCGCGAAAGAGGACGCTAAAGAGCTATTTCGCCGTATGGCATTTAACGCTTTAATCTCAAACGCCGACGATCATCCGCGCAATCACGCTTTTATCGCAGATGGAAAATGGCGGCTATCTCCCGCGTATGATTTAACTCCAAATCCGTCTATTAGTATCGAGCGGCGCGACCTTGCGATGGTATGCGGCGTTCAAGGACGTTTCGCAAATAGAAGCAATCTGCTATCAGAGTGTCGCAGGTTTTTGCTCGAACCTAGCGAGGCGGTGGAAATTATCGATAAGACGACCGAGCGCGTTAAAAACGATTGGCGAAAAATTGCGCGTAAAGCGGGGCTTTGCGAGCGCGATTGCGATGTAATAAAACCCGCTTTTGCGTATGACGGAT
>JAISRI010000083.1 GCA_031273735.1 Helicobacteraceae bacterium | reverse complement strand
CTTATATGGCGACGGAAGCAATCGATTTTATGGGCGGAACGACCAACGCGACGATAACCTACAATCCAAACAGCGTTTTGGATAAGGATTCTTTTCTAAAACTTTTGCTCGTTCAGCTTCAATATCAAGACCCGACAAGTCCTATGGACACGGACAAAATGCTATCGCAAACGGCGGATATGGCGGTGATTGAATCGCAGACGAATATCCAAACGGCGATGGAAAATATGGTCAGTCAGTTTCAGCTCACAAGCGCTTATCAGTTGATCGGCGCGGTGGGCAAGCTGGCGGATACGGGGCTAAACGCCGTCCAATTTTCGCAAAGCGGCGTGGAATATAAAGACTTTCTTTTCTATGAAGAAGATTTTGAAAACGGGCTTTTAATCGTTACCGACTCAAACGGCGATCAGATCAGATCGGAACCAATCCCCTACGGCTTTGCGGGTTTGCAAGAGTTTGTCTGGGACGGCAAAGACAGCGCGGGCGAAGCCGTTCCCGCAGGCGTTTATTCGATCCGCGCCGAATATACGGGAAGCGCGAGCGGCAAAGCCTACACAAGCGATCTCGGCGTTTATCCGATCGAATCGGTTTCGCTAGATCAATCGACTCCGCGCTTGTATCTAGGCGGCGCATACTATACGCTCGATCAGATTGTCGCGATTAAAGATAGAAAATGAACGGCGGTTTTTGGAGCGCTTTAACGGGCGCGAAAACCCATCAAAACGCCATCGATACGACCGCCAACAACATAGCCAATATCAATACGACGGGCTATCGCGCAAGCCAGATGGAGTTTGCTTCGCTATTTAGCCGATCTTTGGCGACCAATTCGCAAACGCTCTCCTCCGACGACGGCGTAGGCGTAAGAACCAGCGCGACCTCGATCGACTTAAAAAGCGGCGCGTATCGGCAAACCGATAACGTTTTCGACGTAGCTATAACGGACGACGGCTGGTTTGGCGTGGTCGGTTCGAATATCTACGACGCGAAAGAGGTCGTCTATACCCGCGACGGCGCGTTTAGCCGCGACGCAAACGGAAACCTTGTAACGCAAAGCGGGAACTACCTTTTAGGCTCTAGTTGGGGCGCGCTGATCAACGATAACGGCGTTTGGAAAATAGTCCCAGACGCAAACGCGGGCGCGATCGGCGCGGTAGGAACGCAAAGCGCGATCTTTGCGCCCGATAATATCGTCTATCCCGCGATCGCCACCAAAAACGCTACGATGAAAGCCAATCTGCCAAGCCCCGCGCAAAAAACGGAGGTCGCCGCGCAAAACGCGCCGATCGCGTCGCTATACGATCAAAATGGCGCTTATATGGGTTTGAGCGAAGGAAACAACCTACTGATCTCCGCAGGAGACAACGCGAACCTTTTCGTAGCCGACGGCGAGATCAAAAAAACGATTACGATTAACGACGCTATCAATCCGCCGCTCGCGCTGACGATCAACGGCGCGGCGATCAACGCTACGTGGGCGACGGGCGCGGACGAAAACGCGATTAGCGCGGCGATCGCGGACGCTATCAATCTAAGCGGCGCGGCAAGCGCGACGAGAAACGGCGCGACCTTAACGATCTCTTCGCCAAACGCGCTTTCGATTTCAAGCGCGAATAGCGGCTTTTTCGCGCCGTTAAACGCGGCGATCTGGACTGCCGCGAGCGCTTCGACGTTAGCCGATCTACAAAACGCGATCGGGCAAACGGCGCAAAGCGTCTATCCGCAAGCAAAAACCCTGCTTCGTTACGACGGCAAGATCGCCGTTAATAACCCCGATAGCTTCTCGCTCTTGATCGCAAACGGAGGAAACGCGTCCGAAGCGCTTTTGCAAGCGTTAGCGAGTTTTGACGGTTCGGATAAAACCGCGATAAACTCCGCGAGCTTTAAGCAATCGGTTAGGAACGCCGAACAGACGGCGATCGCGCCAAACGGCGATCGCTTGGTTATCGCAAGCTCCGTTCGACTCGTCAAAAGCGCCGATCTTAATAGCGGCGCGACATACGAAGCTAAAGCGGCGCTAAAACGCCTAGGCGCGGCGAACGCAAGCAGCGATCTAGGCTCGATCGTTAATGGCGGCGCGGAGCTTGGGCTAAAAGGCGGCGAAGATCTTTGGTTTAGCTTTGGCAAACTGCCCTCTACGACCGATCGCGGTTTGGGTTACGGATTGCCGCTCGCAAGCGATCAAGCCGACGGAACGCCTCCGTTTGTCAGCTTTACGTTAGACGGCGCAAACTACGAATATACGGGCGCGGACGGCGACGACGTTTTGACGACTATGGCGGGTATAGCGGCGATCTTAAAGGCGGCGGGCTACGAAACAGACGCGAGCGGAACGCATTTGATTATCTATCCGCAGGGCGATCGCCTTGTCTTTTCAGGCGGCTCTAGCTCGCTTCCAAACGCGAGTTTTACGCCAATGAGCCTAGGGCGAGTCGCGTATTCGGCGGGAGAGTCGATCGGCGATTACGTAAGCGCCGTTAATCAAATCGCAAGTCAAGTAGGCGCAAGCGCGGCGATCGACAACGGAAAAATCTCGGTTGCAAGCGGCGCGCAAGCGATCGCGAGCGGCGTTTATGGCGGCGATAATACGCCCGACGCGCTAAAGACGTTATTCGCGCCGTTAAACGCGGCTCTCGCGGCAAACTCCGCGACGAGCGGCGGCGCGTTAGAGGCGTATAAAACCATATCGGAGCAAAGCTCTCTTGTCGCGTTAGATAAAAATGGCGCGGTTATTAGCGGCGGCGCGGTTACGTTGGATAATAACGGAACGCCGATCAATTTTAGGTTTGATCTAAGCGCAAACGCCGCGCTTGCCGAAAGCTCCGAAATTAGCGCGGACGGCGTTATAGAGGGGAACTTAGACGACTATACGATCGACGAATACGGACGGATTATCGCTACGTTCGATAACGGACGACAAAGCGCGATCGCGCAGATTGCGATCTATCATTTCGCGAACGATCAGGGGCTTATGCGCGTCGGCGGAACGCAATTTATGCAGAGCGAGAACTCTGGCGAGCCTTTCTTCTACATAGACGCAAACGGCGAACAGCGTTCGGTCGTAGTCGGTTCCTATCTAGAATCGAGCAACGTTCAAGCCGCCGTCGCCTTAAGCGATCTGATCGTCTATCAAAGAGCTTACGAGGGCGCGGCAAAAGCGATCACGACCAACGACGAGCTAATCAAAAACGCCATCGGCTTAAAACGCTAACTTGTTTGCCGCCTTGCGCGGAGATTATACGGGTCAATTAAACGACGTTTATTATCAACGAAAGAAAGTCGTCTTTAACGGAATAAATGGCGACGGATACGAAAAGACGCGCAAACGGCGCGAAAGGTCAAAAAAGGCGAAAGAGATGGTTAAAAGACGCGAATTAGGAACAAAGTTTGCTTGAAGTTTTAAGCCAAAAAAAGATAAGGATTGCCAAATGATGCGCTCGCTCTTTAGCGGCGTTGCGGGCTTAGTCTCGCATCAAGTCGCAATGGACGTTGAAGGCAACAACATTGCCAACGTCAATACCGTAGGGTTTAAGTATTCGCGGACAAATTTTCAAGACAGCCTATTGCAAACGATGCGCCCCTCCACCGCGCCTCAAGGGGAGTTGGGCGGCAAAAACGCCTTACAGATCGGAAGCGGCGTTAGCGTGGCTACGGTTCAACGTATTCATCTACAAGGACCGACGCAATCGACCGACGTTAATACCGATATGGCGATCAACGGCAACGGCTATTTTATCGTCAGCGCGGACGGCGGCAAAAGCTACTACTACACAAGAGCGGGCAACTTTACGTTTGACGCGAACGGCAATTTTGTCAATCCAAACGGCTTAATCGTTCAAGGGTGGATCGCGGACGAGCAGTTTAACGTCGATAGCTCTATGGGTATCAAAAACATCACGATCGACCCCGCGATGACCGTGCCCGCAAAAGCTACGTCGGTCGTCAGGGTCAGCGCCAATCTTAACTCTGGGATTACGATAAACTCCAGCGAAAGAAGCGCGGCGGCGGCTACGCTAAACCTTAGCGACGATATAGGCGCGCTCTACTCCTACGACGGGCGACCTATCGCGCTTAAGAAAAATATCGACGTTTTGACTCTAGAGCTAACGCGCCGTTTCGACGTGGGCGGAACGATGGTGGAATCTTCTAGCGTTCATACCTTTACCTACGGCGAAGGGAAGACGAAAACGGACGGCTACTTTGTTACTATGCAAGATCTTTTGGACGAGATCAACCAGCGTATTAAAGACTCTACGGGCGTTTACGATAACAAGGTTCTTTTAACGGGCGACGGCAAGATCGCCGGAGCGCAACATATCACGGCGGTTTTGGACAGTATGAGCACAAACGCCGTGCTGAACGATATTTTAGAGCCTCTGCCTTACGGAACCTTCCAATCGCGCAGTTTCAAAAGTAGCGTAAACGCCTTTGTCGGCGCGGACTCCGTGGGCGAGTTGTTCAGCGAAACCGGCGAGGCGTTTTTGCTCAAAACGGGCGACGGCTTGGCGTTTTATACTAACAATTTGGGCGAGACGAGGAAGTTTGTCTATCGCGAGCCAAATCCAGACAATGACAACGACTATCTAAACAACAACTTCCAAGACAACTTAGACGTAACTAAAGCTGGCTCCGATCAGAGTTTTCATTGGACGCTCGATTCGTTGGGCAATAAAGCGGGGCTTAACGTTGGGGATACGATTACGTTTGACTTAGGCGGCGCGGTGGATTCGGCGGGAAATCCCATTACGATCGCGCCCTTAACGCTAACCTACGGCAAAAGCGGAAGCGGTGGCTTTCAGACGATCGAAAATCTGATCGCTCAGGTTAATACCATTCTCGAAAACGCGAATAGCGTTTCGCGCTTGACGTGGGACGAGGACAACGGCGTTCTTAGCGACGGAAGCGGCGCGATCACGGGCGTAAATATCCTTGTCGGCGGGACGGGCGCTCCTGCGGCTAACACTCCGCAAGCGCGTTTGCAAACGGTTTTAGGATCTTTAGCGGGCGCGGCTGGGACGGCTAGCGCATCGGGCGCGCTCAAGAAAAACGACGTCTATTACTTTACCAACGTTCAGGAGCTTGTCAATCTGTATCAAGACGCGTTGGACGACGCGGGCGATCCGCTTAACTTTGAAATACCGCTCGACGCGACGGTCTATATTAACGAGTTAGGACAGATCGCCATCAAAAATAACGGCGCGAACGAGAGCATTACCGTTAATGTTACGGGTTACAGCTCCTTTCCAAAATCGGGCGAAGAGCAGATAGGTATGAGTAGCGGCAACAAGCTCTTTACGCAATCTATGGCAAGAAGCGCGACGATTGCCACAGCCGCTTCCAGCACAAGCGGAACGCTTTACGCGGCGACCTACAGAATAGGCGTGGAGGCTTACGACTCTAGCGGCGCGAAACATCAATTGGTTTTGAACTTTAGAAAAGAATCGACAAGTTTAGGCACCAACCAGCCAACGGTGTGGAAGTGGTATATCGACGCGGCGGAACCGACGACTTTTGAATATCCCACCTTTGGCGAAGTGCGCTTTAATCTTGACGGATCGGTGCAATCATTTTCGCCGCCGTCAATCACGGTCAATCCAAACACGGGATCGGCAAGCGGGCAGATTATCCGCTTAGATCTAGGCTCCAGCGGCGCGTTCGATCGGCTTACCAGCTTTGCCCAAACCTCCTCGACTCGCACAGGCACGGCTGCGGACGGCTACGCGGGAGGCTTTTTGCAAGACGTGTCCGTATTGCAAGACGGCACGCTTATCGGAGATTTTAGCAACGGGCGGCAGTTTGACTTGGGGCGCGTGGCGCTTGCGACCTTTGTAAACGAGGAAGGCTTAAAAGCGTATGGCGGCAATCTATTCCTAGAAGCGCCAAACAGCGGGCAGGCGACGATCGGCGTAGCGGGGACGGCAAATCGCGGGGATGTCGCGCCAAGCACCCTAGAGATGAGCAACGTCGATCTCTCCAAAGCGCTGACGAACTTGATCATCATACAGCGCGGCTATCAGGCAAGCTCCAAAACGATCACGACGAGCGATCAGCTTTTGACGACGTTGTTGCAGTTAAAACAGTAATCGTCCCTCTCTTAACAAAGAGAGCGGCGGTTTTATGGAGTTTGCTTGAGCTTTGATCTATGCGCGGAGCAAAACCGCTTACTAAAACGCTTCGCCAAAAACGAAGCCTTTTTCGCTCAAAGCGAGATCGGCGCGATATTGGCGCGGCAAAACGAACGATTAAAGCTCTACTTTTCGTCAAACGGCGTCAACGTCCGCGAGGGCGATCGGACGCTCTTTGAAAATGGAGCGCTCGATCGCGCCCAAGAGCTTGCGGCAAATCCGCTAACAAATCCGCGATACGTTCCGATCGTCGTTCAAGATTTTTCCAAAGAGCCGAGCGAACAAACGCCGATCACCTCTAGCGGCGTTAATCATATTTTGGAGCTTGCCCAAAACGACGCGGATTTTACGCCGTATCAGGCGCATTTTGATAGATTTGCGCCTCTGCCGCCGATCGTCTTTTACGGCGTTGAAACGGGCGCGCATATCGCGCTTTTGGACGAAAACGAGCGCCTTTCAAACGGCGCGATCATCTACGAAAGCGACCCCGAATGGTTTTTGATCTCCTGCTATTTTTTAGACTATTCGCGGTTTTTAGACCCCGCCAAAGCCAACTTGCTAATCGTGGGCGGCAAAATGCGCGGCGAGCTTGCCTATCAGTTTTTCGTCGCCGATCGCCTCTGCCGCGGATTTGTCAGGCTGGAACTCGCGCTCGATAACGCCGCCGAAACGGCGGACGCCAAAAGGCAGGTTTCTATAGCGCATAAAGAGGCTTTGCGCGGTTGGGGGACGAGCGAAGACGAGCTAATCGGCGTTCAAAACGCGATCGCAAACGCCAAATATCCGCGTTTGAGCGCGCCCGCAAAGATAGCGCTTCCGATCGCGGTCGTTGGAAACGGCGCGTCGCTTGAAACGCTTTTTGATTTTCTACGCGAAAATAAAAAGCGGCTGATTATCTTTTGCGCGGGAACGGCGCTAAAGCCGTTGCTATCGGCTGGGATCAAGCCCGATTTTCATATCGAAATCGAGCGAATGGGACATCTTGCCGATATCTTACGCGAAGCGCCGATCGGCGATATTCCTCTGCTCGCCGCCGATCTAGTCGATCCGACGACGCTTCGGACGGCAAAAGAGAGCTTTGTTTTTTCGCGCGATAGCTCCGCGGCGCTTGCGTTTAGCAAAAAAAAGGTTGATTTTTCCAGCCCGATCGTAGGCAACGCCGCGTTTAGTTTAGCCCTTCTTTTTTCCGACGAGATTTATCTATGCGGAATCGACGTAGGCTTTAGGCGCGATCGAAAGATTCACGCGGCAAAATCTTTTTACGACGATAAAAACGACGCGAGCGCGGAGCAGACTCCGACAAGAGGTAATTTTAGCGGCGATATTTGGACAAATTCGCTTTTAGCGCATAGTCGCGCCTCTTTAGGAAGCGCGATCGCGTTTTATCCGCAAGCAAAGGTTTTTAATCTATCGGACGGAGCGTTTATCGCGGGGGCAAAGTCGCTTAGATCAAACGAGGCGTTAATAACAAAAAAAGGCGATAAACGAAACGCGATCAAAGCGATTAAAAAGTCGTTTACCGTTAGCGACGATCTTTTAGTAGAGGTTAATATAAAGGAGGAGTTAAAAGCGGCTAAAACGGCGCTCATATCCGCGCTAGAACGCCATAATCCGCAAAATAAAAAAGAGCTTTTTGTAGCGCTTAGAGAGGCGTATTTGGTTTCGTTTTCGCTGGAAAAAAACTTGCCCTTTGGAGCGCCGTTTTTGCGCGGCAGCTTTTGGCGCTTGGCAAACGCGCTATTAAAAACCGCTCTTTGCGTTAAACGATCGGATATTTCCTCGTTCTATAACGCCGCCGTAAAATCAATCGCCCAAACCCTAGAAAACCTCCGCTTATCGTGCCAAACCTAATAAATAAACTCATTTGCCAAATAAGCGAAAGAATCGCCGCATTTCAAAAACCTTCTTTTAACGCGACAAAACCAACAAATACAGTCATTCCCGCGTAGGCGGGAATCCAAATCAAAAACCTACGAATTACGCTTGCTAAGTTTTAAACGAGTAAGACGAGTTTTACAAATGCGTTGGTTTGTTTTGGATTCCCGCCTTCCTCCGCGATTTACGCCCCGCGTAGCGCTAGCCAAATTTTGGCGGCGTTATTGCGGAGAAAAGCGGGGTTACCGCTTCATCGCGGGAATGACGGTATTTGTAGGATTTGCGTAGGAATACGGAGCTACGCTAAAGACGCGAGCTTGCCGTTTTATAAGCGGCGGCAGGGTTAGTCCGCAGCTTACGTTAAAAATTACTTCGCCGCTTAGGTTAAAAACTATTGCGGGAATATAACTCGCCCGAATTCGACAAGCCCATACAGATCGCCTAAACCTAGCTACCCCAACCGTTCCAACCCATCGCCCATACTTTGCCCTCCAAAGCAAGCAAAAGCGTTTTATCGCTCTTATCATCGCAAATGAGAGCTAAGTATGCCCTATTTTTGCCGCATTTGCTAGAATATAGGCTACCGAACAACGAGGAAACAATATGGCGGTATTTGTCGGGATTATTATTGGAAGCAAGAGCGATAGCGCGATTATGCAGGAGTGCGCTAAGACGCTTGAAAGATTCGGTATAGCCTACGAACTGATCGTAGCCAGCGCGCACAGAACGCCCGATCGCGTCGCCTCTTACATCAAAAAGGCGGAGGCGGCGGGCGCGAAAGTCTTTATCGCGGCTGCGGGTATGGCCGCGCATTTGGCGGGCGCGATTGCCGCGCAAACGACAAAGCCCGTGATCGCCGTTCCGATCGCAAGCGGCGCGTTAAACGGGATAGACGCGCTTTTTAGCTCCGTCCAAATGCCGCCGAAGATCCCCGTCGCGTGCGTGGCGATCAACGGCGGGGTTAATGCCGCCTATCTCGCGGCGCAGATTTTGGCGTTAAGCGATTTGGCGTTGGCGCAAAAGGCGCTTGACGATCGGCAAAGCGTAAAGACGCAAGCGGAGGCGGATTCGCAGGCGATCGAGATTCGTTTATCAAGGAGCTAATATGCAAACGTGGTTAAGTATAGAAGAATTTGCGAAACTTGTGGATAAAAGCGTCGTCGAGATCGAAGCGTTATGCGCGGAAAATAAACTCGCGAGCAAAGTGGAAAACGGCAAAAAAATGGTTGAAAGCGCGAGCGGCGTTAGCCTGATGTTGCCCAAAAAACTCGAAGCGGAGCTGGTTTTCGACGGGCATACGAGCGCGATGAGCTTTGTGGAAAAGACGGTCGGCACAATTTTGTCTATGCACGAAAAGGTGATCGACGCCAAAGACGAAACGCTAGACGCGCTGAAAAATGAAAATATGTTTCTTAAAGACGGTTTGGTCGCTATGCAAGAGCTTTACGACGAGGATCGAAAGACGATCGAAGCGCTGACGCAGCAACTTAAAATCGCGCAAGAAGAGCTAGAGTTTGTCAAACGCAAATATAAACTAATGTGGGGCAAAGCGATCGAATACGCGGGCGAAAAGAAACTTAATTAAGCTAGATTCGCCGCGCGTTTAATAAGATTTTAAGCGAAACTTTGGCATAGTCTAGCTTCATTTTAGAAAAAGGAGAAGGCTATGCAAACCGCATCAACCATAACAAATCACGCTAAACGATATAACCGTTTCATTCTCGTTTCCGCGCTCCTTCTACTACTACCCGTCCTATAACCCATTCCGTAACCTTCAACGTCGCGGGCTTTAATTAGCTCTTTTCGCCTATTGGCGCTTTATTAAGGATTAAAAATGCAAAAGGAAAAGATAACGATTTTCGACACTACGTTGCGCGACGGCGAACAGGCGCCGGGCGCCGCTTTAAGTTTGCGCGAAAAAATAACGATCGCCTTGTCGTTGGAACGGCTTGGGGTAGATGTGATCGAGGCGGGGTTTCCCGTCGCCTCGAAGGTAGATTTTGACGCGGTTTATCAGATAGGCTCGTCGGTCAAAGAGTGCGCGGTTTCGGCTTTGGCTCGCGCAAAAAAAGGCGATATAGAAGCGGCGGCTAACGCTCTTAGCAAAGCCAAACGCCCCCGCCTTCATATCTTTTTGGCTACTAGCGATCTGCATTTGACTCATAAGTTGAAAATCAGCCGCGAGGAGGCGAAAGATATGGCTTTTCGGGCGGTAAAATACGCGAGAAACTTTGCGGAGGAGATACAATTTAGCTTCGAGGACGCCTGCCGAAGCGATCATAATTTTTTGCGCGAAATGACCAAAACGGTTATAGAAGCGGGCGCGACGATTATCAACGCGCCCGATACGGTCGGATTTTTACTCCCAAAGGAAACGGGGGCGATGATCAAAGCGGTCGTAGAAGCCGCCAATCAAAAGGCGATCGTATCGGCGCACGCGCATAACGATATGGGTTTAGCCGTAGCAAACTCTCTTGCCGCGATCGAAGCGGGCGCGAGGCAGATTGAATGCACCGTCAACGGCATAGGCGAAAGGGCGGGCAACGCCGCTTTAGAGGAGATCGCCGTGATCTTGGCTACGCGGTTAAACGAGCGATACGCCACAAAGATTCAAACGCGGTTTTTATCGATCGTTAGCGACGAGGTCGCGCGATGTTGCGCTATGCCAAAAGCGCCAAACAAGGCGATCGTGGGCGAAAACGTCTTTAGGCACGGAAGCGGCGTTCATCAAGACGGAATGATGAAAGAGGCGAAAACCTACGAGATCTTTACGCCCGATTTTGTCGGCGCAAAACGCTCTGAAATAGCGCTAACTCGCCATTCGGGAAGCGCGGCGGCGATCGCGGCGGTAAAAGAGATGGGCTTTATTTTGGAAGACGACGAACCAGCCCGATTTTTCGCCGCGTTCAAACAGAGCGCCGAACAATGCAAGATCGTTTCAAACGAGGCGCTTAAGCGCCTCGCGCAAGATTTAGGATTGCGATCACAATCGTTCGCGTAATAAAAGCGATTTGTATTGTAGAGCGAGCGCCTAAGGGGATCGCCCTTTTAGGCTGCGTTCTGCATCAGGGATACCGAGACTGCCTAGAAATGGATACGAGGGACTTTAGAACGCTTTGCAAGGAGGCGAAAAATGCGATTAAGAGACGGTAGATACGCGAGGCTTGTTAAAGAACTTAAAAACGGCGATCGCAAACTCAATAAGCGGGATTTCGACGAATATCAAGGGCGAAAGAAAGATTGCGCCTATAAAACTGACGATCGCAACCGCAAGCGTCTCCACAACACTCAAGTCGTTTGTGAATACGCAGATAAAAAACAGCGCGATCGCGTTAATGCAATACGCAATGTTCGCGATATCTACAACATCAAGTTCCTTTTCCATAGAGGGAGTATAGCTTAAAATGGCTACAAATACGAGAATGGAGCGAGCGCCTAAGAGGGATCGCGCTTTTAGGCTACGCGCTCATCAAGGGTTTAGGGATTGTCTGGTTATGACGACTAACGATTTTGTAGAGCTTTGTAAGGAGGCGAAAAATGCCGTTAAGCAGTAGCATTTCAACTTGGAACACGCCGACGAATAACGGAATTGAGAGAAACGCGGACATAGCCATTGCCATAGGAATACTTATTCCCTCTATTTCGGAGGCGTATATCAAAGCCGCGTTTATAAGCCAAACGCCAAATACCAATATAGCTACGCGAGCGCCGCTTTCGTCTTTTGAGATGTTCATGGCGCAAAGGATAGCTTAAAATGGCTGGAAATGCAAGCGCGATCACTATCGGACTTGTCATAGGCGCGGCTTTTCAAGAAGCGAGTTTTAACTTGTTGTTCGAGCCGTCGCAATAAAGCGACTGTTGCGAACGATCGTTCGCGGCGCTAAAGATAAACGAGGCAAAACCCGCCATTGCCGTCGCGCTCTAAAGAATATCGCCGCCGTTTTATAACGATTGTTTTATACGTCGTCGCCGCTAAAATAGTCCTGATCGATTTTGAGCAACTCGACGGTTTGTTTAATTTGAACGCCAAGACGATAACGAATCATCAGATCGGCAAGCGCGTCGCCGTCGATCAAAACGACGCGGTGATTTCTGCTTCTCGCGGCGCTTTCTTTTGCTTTTTCGCTAAAACCGCTTGTCGTGATAAAAACCGCGTTATCGGCTTGCGCAGCTTCCAACGCGCCGAGAAAATCGCGGACTTCTTTTTCTTGGATATTATTCTGCCAACGCTTTGCCTGAATGTAAATCTTGCCAAAACCCAGCGCGTCTTGACGAATTACGCCGTCGATCCCGCCGTCGCCCGATTTTTTCGTAATTTCGGCGAACTCCTCTCGCGATCCGCCGTAGCCAAGTTTTAACAAGAGATCGCAACACAATGTTTCAAAGCGAAATGGATCGATTTCGCGCAACTGCTCTAACAATTCCGCTTTAACGGTTGCGTAGTTTTCATTTAACGTTTCTTCTAAGCTATCTTCGGGAGTTTGTTCGGGTAGCGATTGATCGCTTTCCTCCGAGCGCGTAGATTTACGTCCATATTTGAACGACATAAAACTTTCAAATTGTTTAAGCGTTTGGAGGTTTATCTCTTGATTTTCCGCTAACAATTTGCGCCCCAAATCGGTTATTTGGCATTCATTGCGGCGCAAAATCTGCAACGCTCCCGCAAAACGAAAATAGGTTTTCGCCCACTTCAAACGATCGTAATAAAGAGGAACGCCCGTTTTTGTGCGTTCGGCTTTCTGCGCCTCGTTTAACCCCAAGATAGCCGCCGTTTTTTCGGCGATCTCTCGCATACTATACGTTTTGCCGTCGCTTACCGCCTCTAAAACGGGGCGCATAAATTGCTGAAAGGTAGGAACGCTCATTATCGATCTTTCATTTTAAGCGCGGATTATAACATTGCGCGCTAATTAGCTTACCGCCGTCTAAACGATAGCGCTTCCATTAGTTGCTCTTTGCCGATCGTTTCGCGTTCGGCTAGGTCGGCGATCGTGCGACAGACGCGGCGAATCTTTCCGATCGAACGCTCCGAAAGCCCAAAACGCGTCGCCGCTTGTATTAACAGCTTCCCAGCTTCGCTTTCAAACGCGCAATAGCGCTCCGTATCGGCGTCGCTAAGTTTGCCGTTAAACTGCGTTTGCCCGCGATTTTTCTGCATAGCGAACGCCTTGAGAGAAAGCGCGCGCAACTCGTCGGTATTAACGTCGCCTTTTTCGTTTATATCGCCGTCGTTCATCTGCGCGAAAAGATCGATACGATCCAAAAACGGATCGCTTAAACGCGATCGATAGCGCTCGATCTCGATCGGGTTACAGCGGCACTCTCGCGTATGGCTATAAAGGTTTCCGCAAGGGCAAGGATTCATCGCGGCGGCGAAAATAAAACGGGTTTCATAAACGACTTTGCTATTAACGCGCGAAATTAACAGGCGGTGATCCTCTAGCGGTTCGCGCATAGCCTCTAAAATCGCCTTTGGAAAGTGCGGCAACTCGTCGAAAAATAAAATCCCGCCGTTAGCAAGCGCGGTTTCGCCCATTTTGGACTCTTTGCTCCCGCCGCCGAAAATGCTCCCTTTTGTGGCGGTGTGGTGCGGGCTTCTTAGCGGGCGAATCGCCTTAAACGCGGGCGTTTTGCCCTCTAAGCTCTCTAACGAAGCGATATTTAGCAGTTCAGCGAGGCTCACGGGCGGCAGGATTCCCGCCATTCGCTTTACGATCATACTTTTGCCTACGCCGGGCGCGCCGCTAAGTATGATATTGTGAAAGCCCGCGGCGGATATTAGCGCGGCGCGTTTTGCCTGTTTTTGCCCGCGCACCTCGCTAAAATCAAGATCGATCGCGCTTTCGTAGTAATAGGTCTGATCGAGCGTTATCGTTTGCGCTTCAAGCGCGACGCTTTTTGTCGGCGCGATCGCGTTTATCCCGCGAAAAAATCCGATCGCCTCGTTTAACGTTTTGACGGCAAAAACCTCTATATTTGGTATTCGCGCAAGCTCCAACGCGCTGACGGGGTCGGTAACGACGCGCTTTAATAGCTTTTGCGAGGCGAGCGAAAGGGCAAGCGCAAAGATCGAGGGCGAAGGGCGGGTTTGCCCGTCTAAGCCAAGTTCGCCAAAGCAAAAATAGTCGCCAAAGTCGATCGACTCTTTTTGTAGCGCGATTAGAAGCGCGATTGGCAGATCCATCTGCGATCCGCTCTTTTTTAGATCGCTGGGGCTTAGATTAACGGTGATCTTTAACGGCGGGAAGTTATAACCGCTGAGTATTAGCGCGGATTTAACGCGATCTCTCGCCTCTTTGATCGCTTCGTCGCCAAGACCCACAATACTAAACGCGGGAAGCCCTCTTGTAAAGCTCGCCTCCAATACGACCTCTTTGGCAAACGCGCCTTCAAGCGTGGCGCTCCGCAAACTTTTAAGGCGCTCTGCAAATTGATCTAAAACGTCGTCGTTCATT
>JAISRI010000072.1 GCA_031273735.1 Helicobacteraceae bacterium | reverse complement strand
CGCCTACGCGGGAATGACGCAGTTGCAGATTTTGCGGGTAAATGCGCAGGTTTTACAAATGCGTTGGATTTATTGTTTGGATTCCCGCTTTCCTCCGCGATTTGCGCTTCCTTCCGCGCATTGCGCTTCTCCTTTTCTCGTCATTCCCGCGACGGAGCGATAGGCTGTCTCCAGCCGTAAATCGCGGAGGAAGGCGGGAATCCAAATAGCGCGGCGCTGATCTTACTGATTATGCGTAGGTCTTAAATACGCGCGGCTACGCCGTTTTGGATTCCCGCCTACGCGGGAATGACTGCATTTGCTGATTTTGCTAAATAAACGAAAGGATCAACGCGTTCGAGAAACCTTCGATCGCGCCTTAAATTCTCGTCTTACGTCATTCCCGCGACGGAGCGATAGCTTCCGAAGGAAGCGTTAATCGCGGAGGAAGGCGGGAATCCAAATTAAAAAATCTAACATATTCTGAAAACTGCCTTATAACAAGGCAAAACCAACAAACACAGTCATTCCCGCGAAGCGCTCGCCGAGAAGCGGAGCGGAACGGCGCAAGGCGCGGAGGAAGGCGGGAATCCAAATAGCGCGAAGCGCTGATCTTACTGATTATGCGTAGGTCTTAAATACGCGCGGCTACGCCGTATTTGGATTCCCGCCTTCGCGGGAATGACCGCATACGGCGGTTTTGCCTTGTTAAAGATGGTCTCAACAATACGATGATCTTTTTGGATTCCCGCCGCGTAGCGGTAGCTTCCGAAGGAAGCGTAACCGCGAAGCTACGCGGGAATGACGGCGTTTGTGGGTTTTGTCAAGTTAAAGACGTGTCCAACAATTTGACGATCTTTTTGGATTCCAGCGCTTTAGCGCAGAGTTAATCGCGCAAGCGGACGCGACAGGATTACGGGAATAGCAAATATCGTAAGTTTTCGGTATATTGGTCGATCTAAAAATAGCGATTTTGAGAAAAAGAGGAGAAATGCGATTTTTTTGGCTGACGTTCGTTGCCTTCGCTCTCGTTGGGTGCGTTTCAAAATCCTCTAAATGGGAGGATCTAAGCGCGTGTTACGGCTACGGGTGCGAACAATACGGACGCGCAAAAGCGGTAGTTAGTTACGCGAGGATCGCGCAAAACTCAAAACAGGACATAGAACTGATATTGGACGACGGGCGCATATTCGCCGTCTATGACTATAAAGGATCGCCGCCGTTTAAGATCGGCGATCGCGTAATTGTCGATTACCGCTATCGTAAGGTTAAAAAGATCGAGCTTATAGGCTCTATCTACGAAGATTGGGGATATTACTATGCTGATTGACGCGCATAGCCGCGTCGTCGATTATCTGCGCGTTTCGGTAACGGAGCGCTGTAATTTTCGCTGTTTATACTGTATGCCAGATAAGCCTTTAAGCTGGGTTCCGCATAGCGAAATACTGCGCTACGAGGAGCTATTTTTGTTTATCAAAGCGGCGATCGACTGCGGGATCAAAAAGGTGCGAATTACCGGCGGAGAACCGACCGTACGCGGTAACCTAGACGCTTTTATCAAAATGATCGCCGATTACGCGCCGCAAGTCGATTTGGCGATGACCACAAACGGCTTTTTACTAAACGATCTAGCCGAAAGCTTCAAAAACGCGGGGTTAAAGCGCGTGAATATATCGCTAGATTCGCTCAAGCGCGAGGTTGCGGGGCAGATCGCCAACCGCGACGTATTGGAGCGGGTTTTACTAGGAATCGACAAGGCGTTGGCGGTCGGCTTAAAGACCAAGATCAACTCCGTGCCGATGAAGGGGATTAACGACGGCGAAATATGCGATATTTTGGATTGGTGTAAAGAGCGCGGCGTTAGCGTCCGCTTTATCGAGTATATGGACAACGCCCGCGCCAACAAGCGTCTGCGCGGTATGCGAAGCGACGAGATTTTGCGCAAGATTGCCTCGCGCTACGAATACGAGGAGATCGAGCGCGATCCAAAAAGCCCGTCGCGCCTATTCGCGTTGAACGGCGGCTACGTTTTTGGCTTGATCGAACCGCACCGCGAGGAGTTTTGCGTCTCCTGTAACCGCGCGCGCCTCACCGCGCAGGGGCTACTGGCGCCCTGTTTATATTTTGACGAAGCGTCGAGCGTCAAAGAACGCATCAAACGAGGCGACATAGAGGGCGCGATCGATATTTTTCGCCAAGTTTTAGCGAACAAACGCGAAAAAAACCGCTTTGGCGAAAAGGCGACCAATCGCGCCTTTTACGAAACGGGCGGATAGAAAACTTTTTTACTTAGATAAAAACGATTGACGACTCTTAAATCATTCTCGCGATAAAAGGTTAAAATCGACCTTTTCGCAAAATTTAAAAACGTCGTTTCGTCATAGATCTTTAAGCGGATAACTGTCTTTTATACGCGCTTTCAAAACGATATTTCAAACGACGATTACGTTCATTTGTTTAGCCGTTTGGCGTCGTTAAAACTTAAATCGTTGCAAACGATCTTTTAGCTCCTCCGCAAGACGATCTAGACGCGCGCACGCGGAGGCGATCCGCTCTACGTTATTGGCGTTCTTTGCCGTGATCGCGGAAACTTCGCGCATACTATTAACGGAAATATCAGCCGTCGTTAGCAATTTTTTCAATCTTTCTACGCTCTCGTCGACCGAAGAAACCGCGTTTTGCATTACGCCTACGACCTTATTAACTTCGCTTATTTCTTGATCGGCGATCTGAACCAAATCTTCGCTTGCTTTAGCGCTCTTTTGCATCTCGTCGCTGCTTTCCAAAACCGACTGCGTTACCGTCGTTAACGTCGCGTTAATTTCGCCAAGAGTTTTTTGCGTTCTCTCGGCAAGTTTTCGCACCTCGTCTGCTACAACGGCAAAACCTCGCCCGTGTTCGCCCGCTCGCGCCGCTTCGATCGCCGCGTTTAACGCTAAAAGATTGGTCTGATCGGCGATGTCGTTAATTGTCGTCAAAACGCCTCTGATCTGTTCGGTTTGCTCGCTAAGGCGCGTCAATTTTTGCGCAAGTTCGTCCTGTTCTACGCTTCGTTCGCGCACCGAAGAAGCCATACGTTCGATCTCGCTTAACAAAGAGTGAAGTTGCGCGTTGGAATCTTTTGCCCCGCTATTGGCGCGCGCGAAGGATTCGCTTAGCGCCTTGACTTCCGCGCCGATCTCGACGATCTGCGATTCGGCTTTTTTGACGTAATCTTGCGCTCCCGCCGCCGCTTTGCCAATCTCGTTTACCGTTACGTTTAACTCTGCGCTAACGTTCGCGTTTGATTCGGCGCTATTAAAGGTCTCTTTTACAGTTTCGTCAAAAGTTTCTAATAGCGAATTAAGCGCTACTCCGATCTGCCCTATCTCGTCGGCGCTCAAGATTGTCGCTTTAGTCTTTAGATCGAGCGTTTCGGCGACGCTACGCATAAAGTTATTAACGCGTTGGATACGATTAACAAGCGTGGTTACGATCAGCCATAAGCCGCCTAAGATCGCCGCGAAACACGCCGCCATCACATACGATAATATACGCGGCGTTTTCATAAAATACGACGATTCGATCGCCACGCCATAAACCCAGCCGGGCGAATTTTTGATCGGCGCGTAAAACAAAAGCGCGTCCGTGCCGTTTGGATCGACAAAAGAAGCTTCGCCCGAAACGTCGCCAAGAATCTCTTTAACGTTATCCTCCAAGCCGTCGTAGCCAAATTCGGCGCTTTTGCCGATCGTCATCGTCAATAAAGTTTTAGGGTTTGGGTGGGAGAAAATAAATCCAGAATTATCGATCAGCCAGCCTTCGGTATTATCGGAGATTTTAAGCCTTTTTGCCACCTCGCTAATCGCTTTTGTCCCTACGCTCGCGAAGATCGCGCCGATCAGGTTTTCGTTTTGATCGTAAACCCCCGAAACAAACGCCACAATCACGTCGCCCGTGCTTCTTGCTAGAAAAGGGCTAGTTACCAACAGCTTGGTTTTTCGTTCCAAAACTACGGTTTTGAAATAGTCGCGATCGGACAAATCGCCCTCTCTACCCGTATGGTAGATTCCTTTACCGTTTAGATCGATAAAAATAAGGCTTTGAACGGCTGGATCCATATTTTTGCCAAATTCGGTTAGAAAGCGCTTAACTTCGTCCCGCCCCTCGTTTGCGCCGCGAATTACGGGCGTATTTGCCAACGTCGCGACAAACAATTTATACGTTTCGATCCACTGCGCGATCTCTTCGCCCGCCGCTTCCACCGTTTTAACGGTAAGCGACTTTTCGCTTGAAACCACTCTGTTTTC
>JAISRI010000044.1 GCA_031273735.1 Helicobacteraceae bacterium | reverse complement strand
ACACCGCCACCTCCTGTATTTCCCGCTTCGTACCTATAGGCGATGGACGGCTGGGGAGCGCCTATCGCTCCGTCGCGGGAATGACGAAAATGGACGCGGTAATGACGAATAGGGCGGATAGGATTTGTCTATCCGCGTTACAATTATTTACTTCGCCAATACAAGTAGAAGCAAGCGCGTTGATCCTTCGCCAATAATTTTTACGGCTTATACCAATAGAGGTAAGGGTAGCCGTTGGTTTATTGCGGCGATTTTGCTATGGCGCGACTTTCTGCCAATATAACGTAGGATAAGGATAACCGTCAAAAGCTCCCCAAACCCAAGGATTATCCTTGTCGTTTCCAAGCTTCCAACCTAAACCGCCTGCGCCAACATCGGCTGAATAGGTTGCTTACGTTTTGAAATTGGCGATTACCTTTGACGCGCCGTTTTGATCATTGTCCGATCCTGAATATGCAGCGCCGTTGTTCGTCATATCGACTAACGCGAAATTGTTTTGAACCGTAGCGTCGCCGTATCCGACTATGCGATTTACGGTAAACGATCCGTTAACTTCTCTATTGATCGCGGCGTTGTTTTCGATCGTAGAAGCATAAACATACCCTGCGATACCGCCAACGTTAGTTGATCCGCTAACGTTTCCCATAGAGTAGCTATCGGTTATGGAGGAGTTGGCATAAACATACCCTGCGATACCGTCGACATTGTATTCTCCTTTAACTCTGCCTTTGCTATTATCGATCTCTACGCCAAGATTCTTGATTTTAGCGGTGTTGCGGATATATCCAAAAAAACCAACGTTATAAGTTGATGGTCTATTGATCCATAAGTTTCGGATTACGTATCCGTTGCCATTGAGAATGCTTTCGAATCTGTAGTAGTCGCCAATAGGATTCCAACCGTAAGTAAGCTTAAAGTCCGCTCCGTTATCGGGGGTTTGCCAACGTTATATCGTTCATTAGAATATTTGCCCGATAGATTGTCGCGAACGCCGTTTAACTGCGCTTGCGTTCGTATCTCTTGAACGTTTTGAGCGGCGTAGAAGTTAATATCTGCGTTAGGCGTATGGTTTGTCGTGGGCGAACTTTCGTTCGCTTTATACCACGAAATCGAATTGTTGAAATCTGAAGGGTTGGGGATCGAACCCTCTAGGATCGATCTTGTTTCAACAAGATCAAGATCGGCGTTGTAGAAGCTAACAAGGTATTCGAAAGAGGGCGGCGGGTTATCGCCTCCTCAGCTAGAACCGCCGCAACCGACAAACAAGAACGCTATAAGCGTAACTACGGCAAACGGTTTGCTAAAGGCTCTTGTTAGAACCTTACGACGCGAAGGGTTGCGCCCCCCCCCAGTTAGAGAGGTTTAACGAAAATCGAGACATAGAAGCTCCTTTCGGAAAGAAATTAAGAGAGATTGTAACGGAAAAGCGTTAGCGTTTTGCAAGCCACGATATAATTTCGTCTTCGATCTCGTTTGGCTCTATCGGTTTCGGGGCGATCGATTTTTTGGTAAAGAGATTTGCGATCGACGGGTAAATCGCTATATCAAAACGTTTAGAAAGCTCCAAAAGAGCCTCTTTATCGCCGCATATTTTTCTTTCGATCGCGTTTAATATCGTAGGGGCGAACTTTGTCCATTCGGCGGTGGAGCAGATAACTTTTACGCGAGACTCTCCCAACCGCGCCGCTTTGAAGCAGGTTGCGGTGTGCGGATCGATAATATAGCCGCTTTGCGCGTTTTGAGCGATCGCCGAAAAAACCTCTTTTTCGTTCGACCAAACCGCTTCAAAAACGTTCTGCAATAGATCAAGCTCCTCCGATTCTAGTTTGAACGCGCCTTTTTGCGCGAGATCCTCCATAAGCGATCGCGTTCTTTTCTCGCCGAGCAGATCAAATAAAACCCGTTCGACGTTAGAGGATTTTAATATATCCATAGCGGGGGAGCTTGTGGCGATCAGTTTGCGCTTTGTTAGATCGTAACGCCCCGTAGCGATCAGATCGGTTAAGATATTGTTGTCGTTGCTGGCGATAATGATCTTTGCGATATTAACGCCCATTTTTTGCGCGTAATAGGCGCCTAAAGCGTTGCCAAAATTGCCCGACGGAACGATAATATCAATCGCTTCGCCCTCTTTAATTTCGCCGCGTTTTAATAGCTCTAAATAACCGCGAATATGATAGATAATTTGAAACAATATCCGCCCGAAATTAACCGAATTAGCGGCGCTGAGTTTTCTTGCGCTCGCCTTGATTTTTTCGTTGAAACTTTCGCTTGAAAGTAGCGTTTTAAGCGCGGCTTGCGCGTCGTCAAAGTCGCCACTGATCGCTATAACTTTTAAGTTTGGCGACTCTTGAGAGATCATCTGAAGTTTTTGCGTTTCGCTTGTGCCGCCGTCGGGATAGATACAAACGACCTCCGTATCGGCGCGGTTTGCGAAAGTTTCTAGCGTGGCGGGGCCCGTATCGCCGCTGGTGGCGGCTAGAATTAGATATTTTTCGCCTCGTTTTGCGGCTAGGTTTGATAGGATCGCGCCGAAAGGTTGTAAAGCTATGTCCTTAAAAGCGCGAGTGGGTCCGCGCCACAACTCCATAACGAATAAACGCTCGCTAACGCGAACGAGCGGCGCGGGATTGTGCGGATCGTCGAAGCGATCGTATGTAGATAGCGCTTCGTCGATCGTTTTTTCGTCTAGATCGACCTCGAAAAGTTTTAAAATCGTTTTGCTTAGATCGCGATAGTTTAGCTCTTTTAGGGCGTTTAGATCGCCAAGCTTTGGCGTAGTTTTGGGCGCGTAAAGCCCGCCAAAATCCGCCGCGGGGTTCAAAACCGCTTCGCTAAAAGAGACGCTTTGTCGTTCTGATTGCGCCGCGCCGCGAGTGGGATATAAACGCATTTCGCTCCTTATTGATCGTCTTTTTACGGCTGATTATAACAAGCTATTATAAATCGCGCAAAGATTAAACGCTATTAAATCGGGTTTCGCGTATAATTTCGCCCGATCAAAGGAGGTTTATGCGCGGATTTATCGCTTATGCGGTTTCGTATTTGGCTCGTCGATTTTCTCGAATACTACGCTCCATTATTAAACGTTGTTATTTTATTAAACAAAAACGGCGACAAGAGCTTATGGATCGTTTTAAGGTTGATCGCGCGCGTTTATATTTAGAAATATATCACTCTATTTTGCCGACTTTTAACGCTCGGCAAGCCTCCGCGAAAGAGCCGAAAAAATATATTTTCTGCCGACCGCGCGGCGGGCTTAACGATATTCTTTGTCAAATAGATATTTGCATACTTTACGCTATAGATTATCGCCGCGTTCTTTATATCGATACGAGCCGATCCGCGTTTTTAGACGACTTCGATCGTTATTTTACAACAAGACGCGGGGGGGGGGGGGGTAGCCCAATGGATCAAATTTGGCAAAATCGATTTTTTAACCCCTCCTTATGATTGTTATCCTCAATGTTTAGAAAACGATATTTTAGATTACGAAATCGAATACGATACTAGCGTCGAAAATCATGTGGTTAAAAACTCTAAAACTCAAATAACGTTTAATATGAGAAAATCGCGCAAAGAGACGGTTCTTATTCACGAGCAGTGCGGCGGCGGTAGCGCCTCTATATTTGCCTTTTCGTTTCTCGATCTAGCGTCAAGCGTAAAAGATCATATTCGCCCGATTGTTGAAAGATTAGGCGAATACGACGCGATTCATATTCGCCATAGCGATTATAAAACCGACTACAAAACATTTTTAGCGCAAATACCAAACGACGATCGTAAAATCGCGCTTTGCACCGATAGTTAC
>JAISRI010000041.1 GCA_031273735.1 Helicobacteraceae bacterium | reverse complement strand
CAATCCCATTGATATGAGCTTTCCCATTAGCAAAAACATTATCGCTATGTTTAACTCTATAATGCCTCTTGTATCCCATATTGACTAGTCCGTCGTAGGCTTTCCATTCGTCTGAATAGTCGGCTAAAACAAGGCTCTCTAAGTTTAGGGGGCTACGCAAGGATAAGTTCTACCTGCATCTTAAAGAGACTGAATGGAGGTTTAATCATAGGAAAGAAAGTATCTATACGATATTATTACGGGAGTTTAGGAAAGATCCGCTGTAATCTTGTCTTGACCCATAAAAAAGACGAAACAAGGATATGTTCCCGTTTATTATAAGTTGGCGGACGTATGTAATTTGTTGTGCGACGTAAAATACGAATTTAATTCAAATAATAGAAGATTATACGACCCGAAATCGATATTAAGCGAAGGAACGTTAGAAGCCTAACGCGATCGCGCGGCGGATTATTCGCGACGCTCGATCGCGTCGTCGATCATTTTTTGAACGTTTGGCGCGTTTAACGCCGTTCCATAACAGCTATTTAAGCGGTTTCAAAGCCTCTTTAAGTTCGCTTTGCGACAAATAGGCGATGTATTTTACGAAGCGCGCTTCGCTGGTATGACTGAAAACGGCGGTTTTACCGATAAATGCGTGAGGTTTTTTGATGAATATGTCGGGTTTTTTGGTTTGGATTCCCGCCTTCCTCCGCGCTTACGCTCCTCGTCGGGGCGAGCGCTTCGCTGGACGACGAGAAAGGGCGCGGGAATGGCGGCGGTTGTGGAAGCGAGTTAAAGGCGGTTTGATAAACGCGGGTTTTGCAATTGTCCGATTTTTGCGGTTTTAACGGTTGATAGGGTCTTCGAGAGCGGAACCCGGAAAGCGATCGAGCGGAATAATTTTAATACTTTCGCCCTCTTTAACCTCGCTGATATTCTTAGAAAAGATTGCAAAACTATTGCTTTCGGCAAGCGGCAAGAGCATACCCGATCCATATTTACCGCCGCGCGCGATTTGCCATTCTCCGCTTCTGAAACAGCCTAAAAACGCCGTATCGCGATCTCCCTTGATCTCAAAGCGTTCCTTGTTATTAGCTATGCAAAAATCGCTATAAATCGCTAGATCGCCCTGCATTTTGCGAAGCGTAGGCAAAACGAGCATATGTAGATTGGCAAGCGCGCTTAGCGGATTGCCCGGCAGGGCAAAAAAGAGCTTGCCTAGAGCTTTGCCCGCCATTGTCGGTTTGCCCGGTTTGAAGTTTAAGCCGTGAAAAAATATCTCGCAATTTAGCGATTCAAAAGCGCCTCTCGTATAGTCCGCTTCGCCCGCGCTGATCCCGCCGGTAACGATTAGCGCGTCGTTTTGCGTTAGCGCCTTTTCGATCTTTTGCGATAAACCCTTTGGATCGTCTTTACTAAGTCCTTCGTAATGCGCGATAAAACCAGCCTCCTCCAAACTGAGTATTAGCGACGTGGCGTTGGTATTAAAAATCTGAAAACGGCTTGCCGCCTGCCACGGCTCGACCACCTCGTCGCCGCTTGAGATCACGGCGATTTTAAGCCGCCGATAGACGTTGGCGCTCATAATCCCCTGCGAAGCGAGTAGCGCCGATTTGATCGCGTTTAGCCGTTCGCCTTTGCGCAGTAGCTTAACGCCTACTTTTAACTCCTCGCCCATTAGGCGAATATGCTGATCGGGCGCGATCTGATCGGGCAGTTTGATTAGGTTTTCGCCCGTTTGCGTTATATGCTCGATCATCACTACCGCCTCCGCGCCTTTAGGCGCGGGCGCGCCAGTCATAATCTTGATCGCTTCGCCCTCTTTAACCTCGCTTTTAGGCGCGTCGCCCGCAAAAATAGTATCCGTAACTTTGACGACCTTGCCCGCGTCTTTGATTTTGACCGCGTAGCCGTCCATCGCGGAGTTATCAAAAGGCGGCAAAGCGCGTTTGGCGATAATCTCCTCCGAAAGCGCTCGCCCTAAGCAGTGAAAAAGGGCGATATTCTCGCTTTGATCCAATATATCCGTTTTGCTCAAAAGTAGTTTAAGCGCCTCGTTAATACTTAGAAAAGTCATAGTCCGTTCCTGATTGATCAATCTAACCGCCTTATTTGAAGGTATCGAAAAAGCAACGTTTTTAGCGCGTTTAACAGCGCGTTTTCGTCCGTATCTGCCGCCCACGACAAGCTAATCGCCTCTCGCGCCTCGTCTTCGCTAAAGCCGTAACTTTGGACGATAAACGACGGCGTAAAAAGATCGAGCGAACAGCCTTCGCCGTTGGTAATCGCGATCTCGTCTATCTTTAGCGCTTGCACAAGCGTTCGGGCTTTGATCCCGCGAAGGCGGATTAGAAGCGTATTTGGAAGCGTTCGCCGAGCGCCGATATAGGGCGCGATACCGTTTTGGGCGAAAAAATCGAACGCTTTAGTTTGCAGACGATCCGTCGTCGCTAAAACGCTATCGCTACGCGCTAGATAAACGCGCTTGACGGGAAGTTTCGCGCGATCGTTGATAAAAAACGTATCGAACTCATAGGGTTCGACGACAAGCGCGCGCCCCTCTTTCAACGCCCGATCGACGTTTTGCATAGCGATCGCGCCGCGATCAAATAGCGGGATAAACAGCGCGTTCTCGTCTCTATCTCTGATCGCCTCTTTTAGCTTGTAACTTGCGCGGACGCAGGCGGCAAGCGGCGTTTTTGCCCGCGCGATCATATCGCGATCCTGTTCGCTCAAAAGTAATTTATTGTGCAAAAAATCAAGCGCGATCACAAAATAATCCTGCCTGAATGCGAATAGACGTTAACGCGCCCGCCGCGAGCAAAACCCGCCAAAGTTACGCCGTATTCCAGCGCCGATCGAACGCCCTGAAGCGTTACGGCGGCTTTTGAAACGACGATCGGAACGCGGTGCATAACGCATTTCATCGCCATTTCCATAGAGAGCCGCCCGCTAGAGAGCAGAAATGATCGCGACGGATCGAAGCCCTCCAAACGCGCTCGCCCCAACGCTTTGTCGATCGCGTTGTGCCGCCCTATATCTTCCGCGCTAAAAATCTCGCCGCTTTCCAAAACCAACGACGCTTTATGAACGCAACCCGTCGCGGCAAAAAGCGGCGATTCTTCGGCAAAACGCTCGGCTTCCTCCAAAATACGCCCGATCGTCGCCCGATAGTCGCTATCGACAAAAGAGCAGATCGTCTTGCCCTCGACGTTGCCCGTAACGCCGACGCAACAACCCGAGGTTAAGGTTTTTTCGGCAAAGAGATTTTGGCGGTTTTTTTCGCTGATCGCCGCGTCGATATAGACCGATAAACCGTTATCGGCTATCGTAATCGAGCTAACGTCGCGAATATTTTCGATTACGCCTTCAGAGAGCAAAAAACCGATAATATGCGCGTCTTGATCGCTTGGGACGCACATAACCGATAGCAATTTTTCGCCGTTAAGATAAAACGCCACGCGCTCTTCGCTAACGACCATATCGCTTTTGCGCTCTAATCCGCCTCGATCGAAGCGCTCTATTAAAACCTCTTTGACAAACTCCAATTTACGCCCTGCCGATTTTTTTCAAATCTTCCAACGTATCGGGATCGAGTTGCTCTAAATGCTCGCGCGGAAATTTGCCCGTCCATAGATACTTGACGTTGCCTTTGATCGCCGTCGTTACCGCGTGCGTAAAGTCGATCAAGAAAAACATCAGCGGCAGGCTTGTGCCAAAGTGAAAATAGATCAGCGTCCGCTTTAGTTGGATCACTTCCGCATTGACCACTTCGCTTGGGTGCAGATACCAAAGCAAATACCCGCTCAAAAGCAAGCCGCCGCCCATCGACACGTAGAAAAACCAGATGATTCTTCTAAAGGGCTTGTAGCGACCAGGCATAAAAAAGCGAAATAGGCTATGCCTGCGCAAGATCGGACAATCTTTGAACGTCATAATCGACGTGATCAGCCATAGCGGAAGCCAGCCAAGCCCCACGATCTCGTGGCATATCCGCAAATAGTAGGGAATAGTTCCCCCTTCGCTACGAAGCGACCAAGTGATATTAAAGCCGCTTATAATCAAAAACGCCACAACGCCCACGTTGCTCCAGATCACCAACCGTTGAAAGGGGGTAAATACCTCGACAAGATCGTCCGGGCGCGTGATCTTCGCCTCTTTGCGCCCTCCAAAAACATACAACAAGGCAAACAGCGACGCCTCGAACAAAAACAGATACCATATCAACATCTGCCGTTCGTGAGAACCCCTGATCACCTCCGGCGCGAACGCTAGATATTCGGGGCCAAACGCCGCGTTTCTCATCGCCTCTTTGGCGCTTTGGGGCGCGTCTAGAATGCCCTGATAGTTTCCGTCCGTCAAAAGCGCGATCGTGTAGCGAATAAAATAGTTCCAATCGATCACGACGATTACGAAAATAAATAGCGATCCGCCGATCGCCAGCCCCAAAGCCGTCCAAAAATACGCTTGATTGCGCTTGAAAAAGCTCTCGTTACTTGTCGCCATAGACTTTTTCCCAAATCGGCGGAGCGTCGGGCAGACGCTTGCCTTTGCTGATTACGCGGGTTAGATAAATCCTTGAAAGCTCGTCGCTATCGCCCGCTAGAAGCGCCTTTGT
>JAISRI010000239.1 GCA_031273735.1 Helicobacteraceae bacterium | reverse complement strand
GATTTAACGCGCTTTTCAAGCAGACAAAATACCAAAATGCGATTTGGCGGCATAACGGGATACGTCGAATACGACGAAATCGATCCAAAAAGCTATACGATCCTAAAACTCGGCGAAATAGCGGGCGTTGGCAAGCAGACCGTTTTTGGGCTGGGAGAGATAAAAATAGAGGAAAATAACAAAAAATGACAAGAAAAATGGGTATAGTTTCAATAATCAAAGGAGTTCAAAGATGTCGAAGATGAACGTTTCGCGGTTTGTGGGAGCAAACGGCGATCTTATCAAACCGATTCAGTGCGAGATCGAATTCGTTACGCCCGCGTTTTTAGGCGGCGCGGATCAGAGCGCAGAGTTGCGATCACCCCCATTTAAAGCCGCCTTGCGTTGGTGGTGGCGGGTTCTGTTTGGCGCGCAATATGGCGCTGATATTTTTACGCAGGAGAGCAAGCTGTTTGGCTCGACCGACGGCGCTTCAAAAGTAAGAATAGAGATTAACGGCGCTGGTCTTATGCCGCAGAAGAAAGATACTTTCAACGGGACGAGGATCAACGTCGTTAGCAAAGGCAAACCGTTTAAGATTGATATTATCGACTATCTTGCATACGGACTTTACGATTACGATAGGCAGCAACATAAAAACGTTTATCGCAGAAATCACTTTAGCGCGGGCGCTCGTTTTGGGATAAATATCTATGCGCCAAGCGATAAAAAAGATGAAGTAGCCGCTTGTCTGCAAGCGTTATTCGCTTTCGGCGGAGTCGGCTCAAGATCGAGAAACGGTTTTGGTTCTTTACATTTAATAAAACCGTCGCTAATATCAGCTTACGGCGTCGATCTGAAACAGGTCAAAGCCCAAGAGTATCCGACGCTTAACACGGCGTCAAAATTGTTTGAAACAAGACAGCGGTTTTCGCAGTGGAACGAAGCTCTTTCGGAAATTGCCGTCGCATATAGAAGCGCCAAATCGGCGCTTGAGCCAAGACACCAATTTGAAACTAGAGGGTTGCTTGCGCGCCCTATAGAGGTAAGAGGCGAAAACATTCCAAACGAGATAAGAAAAGGGCGCAGTCCTAAGCAGTTTATTATGCATATTGCAAAAACGGCGGACGGTAAATTTGTTGGGCGGATTTTATCGCTTCCGATCCTATTTTACGATAAGGATAAGCGATCAAGATACGATGCGATGATTCAAAAAATGCATACCGAACTTGCAAAAACGCTCGTCGATAAAACGGGCGATATTTCAACATTATTAGGAGTAAGCAAATGAGATACCTTGTCGTTTTTTCGATTACCCCTGTTCAGGCGTTTATCGCTAAGGCAAGGAAGCTAAGAGATTTTTATGTCTCTTCAAGGATTTTATCCTATTTGGCAAGCGTAGGTTTTGATTCTGTTAAAGAGAGGCTGTATCCTTCCGCGAATTCGGCGTCCGTTCCTAATAAATTCGTTTTTACGATCGACGTAAATAGCGTTGAAGAGGTCAAAAACGAGATGGCAAAGATCGAAGCAAAGATTCAGGACGAATGGCTTAAACTTGCGGATATTGCAAAGGTTCCGCGCGATATTGTCGACGATTATTGGCAATATTCGTGGGCGGCGGTTTTATACAAAGACGGCGAATATAAAAACGCCCACTCAAAAGTTCAAAGTTTGCTTGCGGCTACCAAACTAAAACCGCGCAAAATACGCAAAACACAAAAAGGCGAAAAATGCCCGCTATGCGGCGAGAATACGGTATGGCATAACGATTTTGGAACGGATAAAAAAGAGAAGCTATGCGGCGTTTGCGCGATTAAGCGCAAGTTGCCAGAAGTTTCTATTCCCGTCGATCATAAACTACGTAGCGAGCTTGCTAACATTAAGTTTGATTCTACAACGCGTATCTCCGCGTATAAATATATTGAAGCGAACGGTTTAAGCGAGGAAGTAGACAAACTGCACGAAGGCAACGACGACAAGTTGCCCAACAAGCAAAGATATTACGCTCTTTTGCTAATGGACGGCGATAAGATGGGCGATCTGGTCAATACAAAAAGCGATCATAAAGAGCATTTGGCGCTGTCCGAAAAGTTAGATCAATTTTGCGAAAAGATCAAAAAGATTGAAATTAGCAAATACGCGGGCGAATTGATCTATGCCGGTGGCGATGATGTTTGCGCTATTTTATCGCTTGATTGCGCGATAGAAACGGCGCGAAAGATTCGCGATAGCTACGAAGATATTGTAACAAAAACCGAAACGTCAGAATCGGATAAAAAACCGACCTCGATCTCCGCCGCAATTTTGATCGCTCATCACAAAGAGCCTCTGCGCGAAGTTATACGCGACGCGCATAAACTTTTAGATTCGGTCGCAAAGGAAAAAGCGGGTAGAGACGCTTTGGCGATTAAACTTAAAAAACGAAGCGGAGGAGATCGCGAACTATACTTTAAGTGGGACGCCGATAATAACAAATTTGTGGGCGAAAAACTTTTCGATTCGCTTAACGAGGTTAAAAATGCGCTATTTGATAATACCTTAAGCTCTAGCTTGGTTTATCGTTTAGCTCAATTAAAGGAGGCGATTAGCGTTGAAGGGATAACCGACAAGCAAATACTTAAACTTTTTGAGTATGAAGTAGCCCACTCGATCGGAAAAGAAAATGCCGAGATCAACGCGAAAAGGCTTGCGGGAATCTGCTTTGCGGGCGGGAGCTTTAATCCTGAAGCGGCGGTTATCGCGCGTTTCTTAGCTCCAGAAAAAGAAAATAATAAAACGGAGGATAATAAATGATTTGGTATGAGCTTACGCCGTTTGATACGCTATTTTTTCGCGGATCAATTCCGTTAGAGGCGGGCTTGCCCGTTTCCGACATACTATTTCCGCCTCCGCCGTCTGTGATCGCGGGAGCAATTTGGACGGCGGGTAAACAGGATTTCTCTGCGCCGCCAAACGTTAAAGTTGGAGCGATTTTGCTTAAACAAGGCGAACAATACTATGCGCAAGCTCCATATTCTTGGTATGCTTCAAGCCGCAAAGAGAAAGAGAAAAACGCATTGATTCCTATTACTCGCGCAAAAGAGTTTAACGACGCTAACGCGATTTGTTCGGTAAGCGCTCCAATTTCTTGGATTGAAGATAAAGATATAAAGAGTATCGGCGGTCAATGGATCAAAATAGATCTATTCTCAAAAAGCGGCGAGAATAGCTATAAAAAAGAGGCGTTTTTTGACGAGGAGGATCGCATAGGAATCGGCATTGATAGCAAGAGAGGAATCGTCGAGGAAGGTAAGCTATTTATGGCGCGGCATATTCGTTTGCGCAACGGCGTTACTATTGCTATTGCGATCGACAAAGAGTACGGCTTAGGCGAGAAAGGAACTTTGCGTTTAGGAGGCGAAGGCAGAAGTTGCGGCTATCAAAAGATAAAAACCCCTCCATCGTTGCCAAGCGGCGGCGATAGCAAATACTTTGTTTCGCTTGCGCCGATCTTATGCGATAACGAGGCGCTTTTAAGCAAGGTTTTTGCCGCAAAAACGTTTGTCGTCGCGGGGTGGGATATGAGAAAAGGCAAAGGGCATAAGGATTCGCAAACTTGGTTTTGCGCGGGTTCGGTTTTTACCGAAAAAATTGGCGATCAACTGATCGCTTTAGCACAATAGAAGGAGAGAGAAATGAATCGCAAGTTTTCAGTAGTTTTGATGTATGCGCTTACCCCCTGCCACGCAGGAAGCGGATCCGCGCTTGGGGTAGTCGATCTGCCCATTCAGCGCGAGCGGCACACAGATTATCCTGTGATTTTTTCATCGGGAGTAAAGGGCGCTTTTAGGGCTAATTTCGAACGTCTTAAAAGCAAGCTAGGCGACAGCGTTAAAGAGTTTGACGGGCTAACCGAAAATATCTTTGGAGCCAAAAGCGATAGTTCTAGCGGAGACGACGCGGGTTACGCGGGAGCTATTAGCGTGAGCGACGCTAAGATTTTAGCCTTCCCTATGCGCTCTTCCGCAGCGCCATTTGTGTGGATCACTTGCCCTACGGTTTTGGAGCGTCTAAACAGAGATTTAGAGCTAGCGGGGAAAAGCGAAAAAATTACGTTTAGCGCACCCGCTGGCGATGAAGACGCAATCGCGCTTAGCGGCGACTTAGAGGGGGATATCCTGATTGAGGATTATCAGGTAAAGGCAAAAAAGGGCGAAATAAAAAGCGAACTCTTTGCGCAAACAGAAAGATTACTGCTTGTCAGCGACGAGGCGTTTAAGTATGGCGTTTCTTGCACGCCGATAAGCGCGCAAATAAAAATTGATTCCGCAACAGGCTCGACAGCTACAGGATCGCTTCGCTATCAAGAGGAGCTACCGGCAGATACGCTAATGTATTGCACAATCGCGTGGGGCGATAGTAAAGATAGCGAGGCGACGCAAAAAGCCGACGCGATCGAGAAGTTTATAAAAACTGCAATAGATAAATATATCCAAGTAGGCGGCGACGAGACGCTTGGGCGCGGTATTTTCAAGCTTGAGTGGAAATAGGAGGCTAATTATGCAAACGCAACAACAAAAACGCGCCGAATTTGCCTTAAAAGAGATCGGGAAAATGGGCAAGATCGACAAAGAGACCGCCAATTTTTATGCTGGCGCTCCGACTTTGATTTTAACAAATGGCTTAGGGCAAACAATGGCGTTTCTGCTCACGAAAACAAGTAGAGAAAAAACGTTATTTGTCATTCTAAAAGAGTGGCTTACGGCGGATAAAAACCCGTTATGCGATCATAAAAATAAAAGAGAAGCGGAGTTCTTGCAGGCATTTAACATTTTGCCGATCGATAAGTATTTGGCGGCGCAAACAGAGGCTCTGCGTTTATTAGAATGGCTTAAACGCTATGCAAAAGCCTTTAGCGAAAAAGATTAAGGAGAGTGTACTATGGGCATAACCAAAACGGGTAGTAATCCGTCAAAGCAGTTTGGAGAGAGGAAAAAGGGTTTAGAGAATATCGCTTCCGTCTCTAGTAGTAGCGGGCAAAATAATAATCGGCGACCGCAGACGCATGATAATTGGCAAGGCGATCGAGAACGCGGCAATAACAACTTCAATAGAAATGGCAATGGCGGCGGTAATAGAGGCGGGGAAGATTGGGGCGATCACAATGGCGGAAGTCCTTTTTACCCGATACCAAGCGGCATTGTCGATCAGGTAAAAAAGTCCTCGGCTAATTTTTCGTTATCTTTCATACGTTTGATGCGATGGACGTTGAACGGCAATGAAATAAAAAAGCCCGCCGACGTTATAGAATCGCTTTATAAAGTTGGGCAAGAACAGATTAGGCAAGCGCAAGTTAACGCGGCGCTTGAAGCGATTCATCAGCGTCAAAAAGAGGCGATGGAATCATTAGGCAAGTTACCGATTGAAATTAGGGCAAAACTTGTTTCGCCTTTTATTTCTGGACTTGGCAGCGGACACCCGAATGAAACGGGAATTATCTTGGATCGTAATACGGGTTGCCCATTCTTACCAGCTAGTTCAATTAAGGGCGTTTTACGTTTGGCGTATGCGCTAAAGCTGGCAGACGACAATCATTCAATCGTTGAAATCGACAAAGACGGTCAGGCAACGATAGACGACAAGTATTTGGATAAGTATTTTGGCTCTACAAATACAGAAAAGGGCAAGCGCGGACAGCTTGTTATTTTAGACGCATATCCCGCAAAAGCGCCTAGCTTAAAAATCGATATAATGAATCCGCATTATGGCGATTATTATATTGGTAAGAAAAAGTCGCCTGTTGAAACGGAAAATCCTGTTCCGATTAAATTTATTAGCGTTGCTAAAGATACGGAGTTTATCTTTCGCGCATTCTTTTTGCCTTTAGAGGCGGAAAGTTTTAACGATAGCGATAAACAAGAGATAGAAGGAGCTTTCAAAGAGGCGTTTGAATATGTTGGCTTTGGCGGCAAAACGGCAATTGGTTACGGACGATTTAAGATCAAGTAGTAAGAGATTACCGCTTGAAAATTGTTAAAATAAAGTTTGAAAGGACGAAATGTCAAAAGTTCTTATTAGTCTACTAGGTACAGGCAGATCGGCAAAAGGCGATAATAATAAAAATATATACGCAACGACAGATTACACGCTAGAAGGCAGGCTCTATCCGTCGGAAACTCTTGTGGCAAACGCTATGATCGCACATTACGGGATTGATAGACTATTTGTCATAGGAACGGCTGAATCGATGTGGGATAATCTTGCCGAAATTTTTGAAAGCGACGACGAAGTTTATTACGAGATACTAAGGCAGAAAGAGAAAAAAACGCTTACGCAAGATTCTCTAAACGACTTAAATAATTCCATTGTTAAAAAATTGGGTTCGGCAGGATCGAAATGCTTTCTTGTTATCGATGGTAAAAGCAAAAACGAGTTATGGGATATTTTTGGAAGTTTCATTGAAATACTAGATTTGTTAAATGACGGCGACGAAGTTTACTTTGATATCACCCATCTTTTCCGATCGCATTCTATTATGTCGTTTGTGATGAGTCAATTCGGACAAACTTATAAAAAGTTCAAGATCGCAGGATTTTTCTATGGCATGCTTGTTAAAGACGAGCCTTCGCCAATTATTAACCTAAGAGAGTTTTATAAATTCGCCGAATGGTCTAACGCGATCAATATGCTCAATTCGTACGGCAACGGAGATAGTTTAAAAATGCTATTGAACGATTCTGACGAATCAAAGGAGATAAAAAATGCCTTTAGCGAATTTTCAGACGCTTTAAGTATCGCGGATATGGGCTCGATGCAACAGAGTTTTAAGAGACTTGCCGGGCAGATCAAGGCTTTTGAAAACTCCAATAATCATATCGTTAAAATCTTATCGAAGCAACTCGTTAGGTTTATAAAGCGTTTCGACGTAGATGAATCGCTCTCAAAATTTCAATTTCAGCTTGCCAAATGGTATGCAGAGAGCGCCAACTACGCAATGGCGTATATCACGCTCACAGAAGCCGCGATTAGCGTCAAATGCGAAGTAAATGGCTACGATTCTACGAAGAAGGACGATCGCGATAAAGCAAAGAAGGAACTTTTTTCACTTAAAGATTGGAAAAGTAGCTTGCAAGAGCAAAATAAGATTGGTAACGCTTTTTCAAAAGTCAGTAATATTCGCAAGAATATAGCTCATAAGATATCTGCAAACTCTGTTGATAGAGGCTCAAAGTCATCTCCAAAAAATAGCGTTGAAAATTTTGATAATTATTTTGCAACGTTATCAAAAATCGGCAAATGAAAAAAATCAAACTATTATCGGCGTTTGGGTTATCTGAAAAAGCCTCCATAGCGGCAATCGCGGTAGTTTTATCGGCTCTTATGGGCATAGGAATGACGGCTGATTTGATAGCTGGAGAAGATAGGCAATGGATAGGACTAATGCTGCTATTAGTTTCTTTTCTTATATATATTTTTCATAATTACAGATCGAGAAACTTAAGTTTCAAACCGATTTTGGTAAGCAAAGAGAAAAAATACCTTATATCTATTATTCCATCAAATATAAATTTGCTAAACTCAATCGCCGCCAATTATAAAAATCTGGAAAAAATCTATCTTATCAAAGATAACTATTCAAATAAAAATATAGACGAGGTAAAAGAAAAGATAAAACAGGAAAAAATATACTCAAAAGAGAATTTTCTAAAAGTCAAATCCATCAATGAGCCTGAAAATATAATCTCTTCATTTGATGATATTTTGGAAGATTTAAGCGAAGCAAAAAGAGATAATATTTTGATAGAGGTAACGTCGGGGCAGACGCTGGCAAGTCTTACGTTGTACCATCTTGGTCAGCTATATGGTATAGATGTATCTTGTCTCATATCAAAATATAACGACGAAAACAAGGTTATAGGAAATAGCGCCGTCGCCAATCTTGTAAAATTTAACCATGAGTTGCAATAATGAAAAAATTGTTTATTTTAATGAATCATAATATATTAGAAAGTCAGATAAATGAAGCCAAAGAGGTTTTGGGAGCGGGCGATATTGTAGTTTTAAGCGATAGTGCGTGGTCGAGGATCGATCCACATAAAAAAGCGATCGCAGACGATCTTTTGCCATATAAAGAGCGCTTAAAAAACGAAGCTCAAAAGGGCGATTATCTTTTAGTTCAGGGCGATTTTGG
>JAISRI010000206.1 GCA_031273735.1 Helicobacteraceae bacterium | reverse complement strand
AAAGGATTAAATATGTTCAGGCGCTTTCGGCGGCTACGATCAAACGCGAATATGCGCGATCTTGTCCAAGAGACCCGTTTAAGCAAAAACGATCTGATCTATCCGCTCTTCGTTCGCTTTGGCGAAGGAATTCGCGCCGAGATCGCCTCTATGCCGGGCGTTTTTCAGCTTTCGATCGACGAGCTTATCAAAGAGGCGAAAACCGCTCAAGAAAGGGGGATCAAGGCGATTATGCTCTTCGGAATCCCCGATGAAAAAGATAGCGTGGGCGGCGACGCTTTAAGCGATCGCGGCATTATCGCCGAAACGATTCGCGCCGTTAAAAAAAACCTGCCCAACCTACTAATTTTCAGCGATCTATGTTTTTGCGAATATACCGATCACGGGCATTGCGGCGTTATCGATCCCAAAACGCAAAGCGTGGATAACGACGCGACGCTTAAGATAACAGCCAAACAGGCGATCGTTCACGCGCAAGCGGGAAGCGATTGTATCGCGCCGTCGGGAATGATGGACGGCTCGGTAGAGGCGATCCGAAACGCGCTGGACGAAAACGGCTTTTATAATCTACCTATTATGAGCTACTCGACAAAGTTTGCGAGCGCTTATTACGGACCGTTTCGCGACGCGGCAAACTCTGCTCCGAGTTTTGGCGATAGGCGTTCCTATCAGATGAATCCCGCAAACGCGAGGGAGGCGATCGAAGAGAGTTTGGAAGACGAGCGGCAAGGCGCGGATATTTTGATGGTCAAACCCGCCCTTGCCTATTTGGATATTGTCCGCCAAATACGCGATCGAACAAATCTACCTCTTGCCGTTTATAACGTCAGCGGCGAATACGCAATGCTAAAAGCGGCGCAAAAATTGAATCTGATCGACTACGAAAAGACGCTTATGGAAACGATGATCAGTTTTAAGCGTTCAGGCGCGGATCTGATTATCACCTATCACGCAAAAGAGATTTGCGATCTGCTAGACAAAGGCAATTTATGCGCCACTTCTTAAGCCTTAAAGATTACGAAAAAAGCGAGATTTTAGAGATTTTATCGATCGCGCGGGATTTGAAACGCGATCTAAAGGCGGGCAAACCAAACAATCCGATGAGCGGCAAAACGCTGGCTATGATCTTTGAAAAAGCCTCCACTAGAACTCGCGTTAGCTTTGAAATCGGCGCGGTTCAGTTGGGAATGCACCCGCTGTTTTTGTCCGCTCGCGATATTCAGCTTGGGCGCGGCGAACCGATGAAAGACACCGCCCGCGTGATTAGCCGTATGGCGGATATGGTGATGATCCGCACCTTCGCTCATAGCCGATTGGAAGAGTTTGCGGCGTATTCGGATATTCCCGTTATCAACGGCTTAAGCGACGATTTTCACCCCGCGCAACTAATGGCGGATTATATGACTATAGAGGAGCTTGGCTATGACGATCGCGCCGTCGTCGCGTGGATTGGCGACGGCAACAATATGGCGAATAGCTGGCTAATGTTAGCCTCTAAAATAGGCTTCGAGCTGCGCGTAGCCACGCCAAAAGGTTACGAGATCGCGCCAAAATGGGCGCTTCTTGCGCAAACTTTCGCCGCCAAAAGCGGGGCAAAACTAACTTTTGGTAACGATCCGATCGCGGCGGCAAAAGGCGCAAACGTCGTTGCGACCGACGTTTGGACGAGTATGGGGCAGGAGGCGCAAAACGAAAAACGGCTTAAAGATTTTGCGGGATTTGGTATAGACGACCGCTTAATGGCGTTTGCCGATCCAAAGGCGCTGTTTTTGCACTGCTTACCCGCTCACCGCGGCGAAGAGGTAAGCGAAAGCGTTTTTGAACGACATTCGCAAACCGTCTTTTTAGAAGCCGAAAATCGCCTGCACGCCCAAAAAGGAATTATGGTATGGCTAAACGGAGCTTAAAAAATACGGGTAAGCGGGCTTTTGAAAATCTTAAACCTCTTTACTCTATGATCTGCCTAAACAAAAGGATATAACGAATGTCGGCGGACGAAAAATTTGCGAAAGACTACATAGAAGCGTGGAGCGTCAAGGACGACGAAACGCGCAAAAACCTCGTAAGCAAACTATACGCGGACAACGCAACGTTTTACGCTCGCGAGCCAAACGACGATCCCGTTAAATGTTACCAAGTCGCTGAGATCGCCGCCAACATTACGCAAGTTAATGAACGCCTTGCGCAAGGGGCGGGACTTATAACCCAAAGCGCTGGATTTAGCGTTAATCGCGATACCATAAAAGTAGCTTGGAAAATGAATACGCCCGAAGGCAAAACCGCCTTGAGAGGAATGAATATTTTGCAACGCGACGAAACGGGCAGGATTTTACGAGATTATATTTTTATCGGATAAAAGAGATGGAGTTTGAACAAATATTTAAACAAATTTCGCCCGAAGAGATAGAAGACAACGTATTTACGTTGGTAGGAAAAGATTTTCCGGTTATAACTGCGGGCAAAAGAGAAAATTATAATTCTATGACGGCTAGCGGCGGCGGTATGGGGATGCTCTTTATGAAACCCGTTACTTGGTGTATTTTTCCATCAAATCGCTATACGCTTGAAATAATTAAAAAAGAACGAACATATACGCTTTCTTATTTTCCAAACGTTTATAAAAAACAAGTACTTTTTTTGGGAAGCAAATCGGGAAGAGATAGCGAAAAAATGAAAGAGGTTGAATTGACGAGCGTTCAAACTCCTCTCGGCAATATATCTTTCAAAGAGGCAAAACTAATTATTGAATGTAAATTAACGCAGGCGACGCTCGCGCTCCCCGATGATTTTTATGAGCAAGAAGCTAAAGACTATATCAACGAAGCGTATAAAGAAGCAAAAGTTTATCGCCAATATGTATTTGGGGAAATTGCATCTGTTTGGGTAAATACAAATCGATCTTAACCTTTTGAAATTCGATTTTCTCAGATAAATTATTTGAGTAAGCGCCGTCGTCGTTAGGAAACCAAACAATACTATTTTAGACGTAGGTTGCGCGGAGTTTCGAGTTGCGGCGCTATATGCAATCTTGCCATTTTGTCATATCGGATTTTAAGTCGATCGTTCGCCCGTCGATCGTAAATGTTCCGTCGCCGTTGGCGTGAAAAACGCGCCGTTCTTTTCTATGCGGATTATACCAAGCCGCTACGCCGCGCAGGACAAACAGATACGATCCGTTTATCGCTATCTTTTTCTCTACGACGCACTCTAAGTTTTTAAGACATTCGCCAATCAGAGGCGCTTTGACGTATTTAGCCTCTATGGGCGTTAAATGAAACGCTTTGAACTTGTCGATCTCGCCTCCGGAGCAGTTGCCGATCGCTACGGTTTTTTTCATCAGATCGGCGCCCGGCGCGGCTATTACGCATTCGCCCGTTTTGACAAGCGCGCGGTAAGAGTAATTCCATTCGCCCAACATAACGCCGACCGTAGGTTCAAAACCCATCGAGGCGTGGCAACTTGCGGTCATAACGTTATCCTGCCCGTTTAACCGCGTAGCGATCAGCATAACCGGTCCGCATTCAAAAAACGTAAACGCTCGATCGAGCGCAAACTCTTCTAACGTCGATTTGTCGTTTCGCATAAGATCAATCCTATCGCGAATATTTCATATTTGCGGTAAAAGTGGTGGAGATAGGCGGGATCGAACCGCCGACCTCTTGCATGCCATGCAAGCGCTCTCCCATCTGAGCTATACCCCCAAAGCGTAAATCGCATTATAATAGAGCCGCCATAAAAGGAGGCAAAATTGAAAAAAATCTTGGTTTTAAGTTTGACGTTTTGCGCGAGCGCGTTTGGCGATCTGCTTGGTTTTGGCGCGGGCGGCGGCGTGTGGCTGGCTACGCCCGATGGCAAAGCGGAGTATAAAAAAGGCGGCGTAGGCGATCGCTTCGATCTTGACAAAACGGGTTTAGACGGAACGGCAAACGGCTATCTTTGGGCGTATTTTGAACACGAAGTTCCAATTTTGCCCAACTTTAGGATCGACGGTACGGCGTTTAGCGCGGATGGCGAAAAAGATGTCGCTATTAGTTTTGGCGGCGCGAGTTTTAACGGCAAGACCGCAACAAAACTGACGGCGAATCAGATCGACCTTGTGGGCTACTATGTTCTGCCCATACCGGCAATCGACGTTCGTTTGGGGCTTGGCGCGGAGTCGATCGACGGCGCGCTGGAGCTTTCGGGGCAAGGGCAAAGCAAAAAAGCTGATCTATCCGTCGTTCTTCCGATTCTCTACGGCGGCATTCGTTTCGATCTGCCCGAGCTTCCGATCGGCATAGAGGCGGACGTGAAATATATCGCTTACGATAAATCGCATATCTCCGATATTCGCGGCAAAATTGATTGGACTTTTGTCGATCTCGCGCTAAAAGGCGCGATAGAGGTCGGCTACCGATCGCGTTCGATCGTATTCAAAGATTTAAGCGGAATCGACGGCGAAGCCGATATAACAATATCTGGCGCTTTTGCGGGCTTATCGCTACGTTTCTAATAGACCGCGCGGTTATACTCGCTTTACGCGAGCTACCGCCGCGCAACGGGAATCCAAAAGAATCAAACGGAATGCCGAAAACATACAATCGCTTTCTTGTCATTCCCGCGTAGGCGGGAATCCAAATACGGCAAAGCCGTGAGTATTAAGGCTTATGAACAATCGAAAGCGATCGTAATTCGTAGGTTTTTGGTTTGGATTCCCGCCTTCCTTCGCGATTTATGCCCCCAAAAGCGGGGCTACGCTAAAGTCGCGGGAATGACCGCATTTGTATGCTTTGCCTTATTAAATGTAATTCTTAGAATATGGCAAGCGCTTCGTCTATTTAATAAACTTCGCGTTGGGCAGAACCTTTTATCGCCTTTTTTAAGCGTTCGCCTTCCTAAACCTTGCGGGTTTTGGAAGGCGAACGCGATAACAAGCGAACGGCGCGATCGCCGCTCGCTCTTGCGTTTGGACTTAAAAGCAAACTTGCCAAACCTGTAGTAAATATTAGAAGTCGGCGTTAATACCTACGGTAAGCCTTCTGCCGTCGAGAAACTTTCCGTGCGTTAAGACCGTTATCTCTTTATTGGCTACGTTATAAACGCCCGCTAAGAGCTTCAGATTGTCCTTCAAGCGGATAACCGCGCCAATATCCGTAAGGGCGTAAGACTTATTAGTAGAACTTGAGGTCGACGAAGTTTCGATGCTTTTGCCGTTGTAGTTATACTGCGCCCAGATATTAAACCTTTCGGTAATCTCAAAGTCGACGTTAGCGTTAAACATATGCTTTGCGATCGCGTTTAGCCCCTTGCCTTTATTGGTTCCCGATTTTTGCTCGCTATCGGTATAGGTATAAGCCGCGTTAATCGAAACAATCGCGGGCAGTTTGTAATTCAGCGCCGTTTCGATCCCCTGCACCATAGCCTTATCGACGTTCTCGTAGGTTGTAATCTGATCGTAGGTTACGCCTTTGTATTCGCAAGCGCCCGCCGACGCGCAAATAACCGACGAGGATATTCTATCCTTAAAGTCCGAATGATAAGCCGTTAAGCTCGCGCCAACGCCAATCTCTCTATTTGTATAGGCGACCGAAGCCTCGTAGTTCAGACTGGTTTCGGGCTTAATGTCAGGATTGCCTCTCGTTAAAGCTTTTGTGGCGCCAGAAGAGACATTGTTGTAATCGTCCGAATAGCGATTTAACCTTACGCTTTTATATGCACTAGAAACGCCTCCTTTAATAACTAGATCGTCTGTTAAACCATAAACGATATACAAACGCGGATCGATATGCGTCCCAAAGCCTTCGTCCTCAGTCCATCTAAGTCCGCCCGTTAAAGCCAGATTGTCGAGTATGCTCCATTCGTCTTCGGTAAACAGAGAATACGACCATCGCCGCACAATATTTCCCGTTGGGTTCATAGCTTTATCGTCAAGCGTCTCCTTTTTATACTGCCCTCCGACGGTAAGTATGTTTGTATCAAAGAAATAGTTTCCCTGCGTATTAAGAGTCAGCGTTTCGTAGGTGATACCTATTCCGCTGTTCAACGTGCCGCTCCTACTTATGTCAAGATTTTTTGAAACCGAGTTCTGGATATAGGTGTTAAGCGTAAAGTTATCCAGCTTGAGATCGTGTCCTGCGGAGGCGGTATATCTAAGAGCGTTCCTGCCCATACGGTTGCCTGTGGGCGTCGATACGTTGCCCTCCTCTGTCGCCCATTGTTTAGCGTAGTCGTAAGCCGCCCAAGCGCTGTTGGCTTTGTCGATTAAGACGAGCGCTTTAACGCCGGTTTGCCTGCTTTCAAAGCGAGGGCTAGGGGAGCTAGCTCGTTGACCGCAAGGACGACTGCTAGAAGTGTCGTCTAGATATGGGCAGTGTTGTTCGTCCGTTATCAAAGCCGAACCGTATGCTTGCAACGAGAGCAGATCTTTTATAACGGGTCCGGCGATATTGACGCTACCTTGATAGCCGTCTTGGGTAATATCGCTTAGCGTCTTTGTATATTCGGCTTTAACGCCGCCCGACCATTCGCTTGGAGCTTTCTTGGTGATAATATTGATAACGCCGCCTAGCGCTTCGTTGCCGTAAAGAAACGATGCGGGACCCTTGACGATCTCGATTCGTTCGATCATCGATATGGGAGGCAGGGAGTTGACGGCGATACCGCCCCTCTGTCCGTTGTGATTATGCGCCTCGTCAACGCTCGACATTGGTCTGCCGTCGATCATAAAAACCGTGTATGTGCTATCCATACCGCGAATTGATACGTCGCGAGAAATGTTGCCGCCGGTTATGAATATCCCCGGCACATTTTTAAGCGCGTCGGTCAGGTCGTTGTAGGATTTGTTTTCAAGCGTCTCTCGCGTGATCACGTAGATACTTGCGGGAGCGTAAGCAATATTTTGCTCGTAACCCGTCGCGCTGACGACGACATCGTCGAGGCGCTCGGCGCTGTCGCTTGCCGCGCTTTTCTTATTGGCGCTCGTCGTTTCAGAGCTTACCGCTTCGCTTTCTTCAGAGGAGAGAGAGTC
>JAISRI010000179.1 GCA_031273735.1 Helicobacteraceae bacterium | reverse complement strand
AAGCGAACGAAGAGCGGATAGATCAGATCGTTTTTGCTTAAACGGGTCTCTTGGACAAGATCGCGCATATTCGCGTTTGATCGTAGCCGCCGAAAGCGCCTGAACATATTTAATCCTTTGAAAAAGCGGTAATTTTAGCCAAAAGCCGTTTGGAGACTAAGAGCGCTTTAGTCGTTCTGTAAAAAACGCATAAACTCCATTGGCGGGCGATAGCCGATCAGGGTCGCTTTGGTTTCTCCGTAGGCGTTTAGGATAAACGTCGCGGGAACTGCCGACGAGGTTAAACGCGAAGCGGCGACCTGCTTGGGGTTCTCTTCCGTATCGAGCAAAAGCGGGATAAACTCGCTTTCGATCTTGTCGTTAATCGCCTTATTGGGCAGGGTTTCGTCGATCAACATTCGGCAGTAAGGGCAGCTTTGGCGCATTACGACGACCAATACCAGCTTTTTTTGATCTCTGGCTTTTTCCAAAGCCTCGCCGTAGTTCTCAAGCCACTCCGCGCCAAATACCGACGCCGCGAACGCTAAAATAAGCGCTAATTTTTTCACTTTCATTCCTTACTATTAGTCTATTGCTGGTAGTATTTTGCCAAATTAAACCAAAGGTTTATGTGAAACTCAAAAACCTATCCGAGATCGAGAAAAAAGCGAGCGCCGCCTCTCGCCTTGATTTTTCGCGTTTGGGCGTAGCCCTGCTGTTTATGTTGGCGGTTTTTATCTACGCGACGACGCAGTCCGAAACGCTCCTAAACGGCGCGGCTTACGCGCCCGCGTTGCTTGTCGTAGCCGCGCTTTTTGGCGCTTATATGGCGATGAATATCGGCGCGAACGACGTGGCGAACAATATGGGTCCCGTCGTAGGTTCCAAAGCGCTCACGATGGCCGGCGCGATCGCCCTCGCAGCCGTTTTCGAGGTTTTGGGCGCCGTGATAGCGGGCGGCGAGGTGGTCGATACGGTTAAAAGCGGCATTATCGATTTAGACGTTGTCGGCGGCGCGGAAACTTTCGTCCGCGTTATGGCGTGCGCCCTTTTGGCGGGCGCGATATGGCTAAATCTGGCTACGGCGATCGGAGCGCCCGTTTCCACGACGCATTCGATCGTGGGCGCGATTATGGGCGCGGGGATCGCCGCGGGCGGTTTTGGCGCGGTGCAGTGGGAAACGATGGGCGCGATCGTTTCAAGCTGGGTCGTTTCTCCAGTATTGGGCGGAATTATCGCGGCGATCGCGCTTTATACGATCAAGCGGACGATCACCTACAGGCGCGAGATGACCAAAGCCGCCGCGCAGGTCGTCCCGCTCTTAAACGCGCTGATGGCGTGGTCGTTTGGTAGCTATATGCTGATCAAGGGCTTCGGCAGGCTGATCGCGCTCGATTTTGCAAGCGCGGCGCTTTACGCGGGGATTTTTGCGATCGCCGTCTATTTTCTTTCGCGTTACGTCGCTAAAAAAGCCGCGCAAAAAAACGAAAACTCAAAAGCGGCGGTGAATAAGCTTTTTGGCTTGCCGCTTGTTTTCGCGGCGGCGCTTTTGAGCTTTGCGCACGGCGCGAACGACGTGGCGAACGCGATTGGTCCGCTCGCGGCGATCGACGAAACCTTGCGCAACGCCGCGATTGCATCGAAAACCGCGATTCCGCTGTGGGTTATGCTAATCGGCGCGTTGGGGCTTGCTCTAGGTCTTGCGCTTTACGGTCCCCGTCTTATCAAAACCGTCGGCGGCGAGATTACCGATCTAGACAAAACGCGAGCTTACTGCATAGCGCTTTCGGCGGCTCTTACCGTGATTGCCGCTTCGCAGTTGGGGCTTCCCGTTTCCACGACGCACGTGGCGATCGGCGCAGTTTTTGGCGTGGGATTTTTGCGCGAATACCTAAAAAGCTCGCACGCGAAAATGCTAGAGTTGATCGTCGCGGCGCACGAAGGCGAAGATCGCGGGCGAATGGAAGCGTATATCGCCCGTTTTAAGTCCGCCGCGCTTGAAAAAAAGGCGATAATGCTTAAAGCGATGAAGAAAAAAGCGGCGCAAAAAGAGGCGAATCACCCGCGTTTTTCCAAAAAAGAGCGCAAGGTTTTGAAAAGGGAGTATAAAAGAGAGCTTGTTAAGCGATCGGCGGTGAAAAAAATAGTCGCCGCGTGGATTATCACCGTCCCCGCTACGGCGATACTTTCGGCGCTCTTATTTACGATCGCCGCCGCGTTTTTTAACGCGTTTTAATACGCGCTTTCGCAAAACCCGCGTTTGCGTCGCGTTATCTTGTGATTAGGGCAAACGTTTTAGGGCAAAAGCCGCAACCGTATCTATTTAATGCAATGAACGATTATAAATCAAACGGCGGTTTAGACGGCGCGTTAAAAGATTATTCGGGCGATATAGGTAAAGATTTTATAAAAAGCGTTAAAGCGGCTTTTAAGGCGTTCAAGATTTAATCGTATTCGTAACGTATCTTTTCGTGGTTTTCGTTGAGATAGTTTAGAGCGTCGATAAACGTTCCTTCAAAGGCGTGCATAACCTTAGTTTCGTCAGTAAATAGGTTATACACTTCAAAATCGCAGACTTCTTGGAAGCTCTTATCGTCTTTTACGTCGTTTACATCAGAACCTAAATAATCCCAAATCTCGGTTATCTGACCGCGTTTATTTTTATGAAAATCGCCGAACGGAAACGCGCACTTGCTCATTCTACCGTGAGGGCGTTCTATTGTTTCAACAGGGATCGCTTTATCTTGGATAAGATAGTCCCGACCAATCCATATACCGATTTTTCGTTTTGCGTTTGCCATTTTTGAATCACCTCTATTTCTGATTTTTTAACCCGCTTTAGAAAATAATCCAAAGCAGCTTTTAAGGCGTTTAGGTAACCAAAGACAAGATTGCGAGCGCGTAGGTCGCGATTTTATCCTTGTTTTTCATTTGTTATCCTTTTCCTTTAACCATTTTTCTCTTTTAGCGTTCATTCCGTCCGTTCTTAGGTTCTCATAGCGTTTATTTAGCCATTCTAGCGCCTCGATCCACGTTCCCGTAAATGTCGCTACAACTTCAAACTTAAACAGGTCTTCGACTTCAAAATCGCAGACTTCAAGGAAGCGTTTATCCTCTTTTAGGATTTCGATTTCGTCTAAACTTGGCGCGAAAGCGTCAAATATAGCGGCAATCGTTTTGTTTTTATTAACGTAAAAAGCGCCCAAAACTACTTTGCACTCGGTCTCGCCCCGCTTTGGGAACTCTAACCCCTTTTCTTGAATAACAAAGTCCGTGCCAGCGCCGATAGTAATCTGCCTATTTGCCATTTTTTCACCTTTAATGTTGGATTTTCGCTTGCGTTGCGCTTAAAAACTCCGTTGTTAAAAGCCGAAAACGTCGGGTAATTCTATAGCGTAAAGCCTAAAAGCGACATATCAAGAGCGATTAAAAATAATCGAGTTTTCGTCGATTGGCAACGGCGTTTTTGAATCGGCGTTGATATTAAACGGCATAAATAGGATTAAAACCAACATTAAGGAAGCTAAACGAGTATACATAAAACTCCTTTGATTTAAGACAATCTAAACGGAGTGTAGTATTTCGGCGTTTAAGCCCGCCGCGTATATCGGCGATCGGTTAAACGCCTCTATGGAAAAGTTAAAAGTTTTGACGATTCGCGTTTTTCTACCATCGCGTTTGCGTCGTTTCGGGCGATCTGGAGCGATCGGAGGTTTTTTGCCAAAGCGCGATTCCTTATGAAACGCGCCAAAAATCTATCGAACTCTCCAAAATCCCAGCAAACGCGGCGATCGCTTTTAGCGCGCCTAGCGTCGTTCAAAGTTTTTTCGCGCAAACAAGTTGGCAAAAGGGTTGGACGGCGATCGCGATAGGAAAAAGAACGCCAAACGCGCTAGAGCCAAACGCGCCGCGCGCGATCAGCCCAAAAGCCGATCTGATAAGCGCGATCAAGCTAGCGCGAACGCTTTTAGAAGGGTAGGATATAATTACAAGGCTGGATGGAGCGCTACCCGTCGTCTATTTGGGTCGAACATTTTTCGCGCGTTGTAAAGAACCTTGTTTTGATTCGGCGCTGCGGCATAACCTTTATGGATTTGCCCCTAAAGAGTCAAACGGCTTCTATCTTTTCTGACTCGCGACCAATAAATGACTGCGCGAACGCCCGTCCGGTTTATCTATTTACGGATTAAACTGATGAACGTTTTGATTGTTGGGAACGGCGGGCGCGAATACGCGATCGGACGCGCCCTAAAAGCCGATAAGAAGTGCGAAAAAATATACTTCGCGCCCGGTAACGGCGCAAGCGAAAAGCTAGGCGAAAACGTTGCGATCGCGGACTTTGAAGAACTTGCCGATTTTGCTATTAAAAACGACGTTAAACTGACGATCGTAGGCGGAGAAGAACCGCTTACAAAGGGGGTTGTCGATATTTTTCGCGCGAAAAATCTGACTATTTTCGGACCAACGAAAAGCGCGGCGCGGCTCGAGGGTTCAAAAGCCTTTATGAAAAACTTTTTAAATAAATATCATATTCCTACGGCGCGTTATATTGAAACGGACAATCTAAACGAGGCAAAAAGATTTATCGATACGTTAAAAGAGCCGATCGTCGTCAAAGCGGACGGGCTTTGCGCGGGCAAAGGGGTAATTATCGCGCAAAGCAAGCAAGAGGCGTTCAATGCCGCGAAGGATATGTTAAGCGGCGTTAGTTTTGCGCAAGCGGGCGAGCGTATTGTGATCGAGGAGTTTTTGGATGGTTTCGAGCTTTCCGTATTCGCGATTAGCGACGGCAAAGATTTTATCGTTCTGCCCGTCTGCCAAGATCACAAGCGGCTTTTAACGGGCGATCTTGGACCCAATACTGGCGGAATGGGCGCATACGCAAGCGCTCCGCTTGCCTCGAAAAAACTGACGGATAAAATTATAGCGCGTATTATCAAGCCTACGATCGACGCTATGAACGCGGAAAACTCGCCTTTTACGGGCGTTTTGTTTTGCGGGATTATGGTCGTCGACGGCGAGCCTTATACGTTGGAGTTTAACGTCCGTTTCGGCGATCCCGAATGCGAAGCGCTTATGGCTCTGCTCGCTTGCAGCCCGATCGATCTTTTTTACGCCGCCGCAAAGGGCGATCTAAGCGGCGCTAGAGCGACGTTTAGCTACAAGTCGGCGGTCGGCGTGGTAGTCGCGTCGCAAAATTACCCTTATAAACCGAGCGATCCAAAGCCGATAACCATTGCGCCGAACGCGCAAAACGAAAACGCTTACGTTCTTTACGCGGGCGTAACCAAAGGCGAAAAGGGCGAGCTTCTCGCAAGCGGCGGGCGCGTTTTGGTCGCTATGGGGCTTGGCGATACGATCGAGGCGGCGCGGCAAAACGCCTACGATCTTATCGACAATATCCATTTCGAGGGTATGCAATTTAGAACCGATATAGCTTATCAGGCTTTACGATGAACGATAGAATAGAACAAGATCTTGCGCGAGAAGAGCTAACGATCGCTTCCGATTCAAAACGGATCGCGGCGTATTTTCTCGACGAAACGCTAATCGGCGTAATGGCGATCGTCGCTTTGTGGGATCGTTTCGCCGCCGCTACGAACTCTAGCGATCCAATCGCGCAAATCGCCGCGATCGAAACGCTGATCGCTTCAAACTTTATATGGATCGCTCTCTTTCATATCGCCTACCACACAATCTTCGTCGCTTTATACGGCGCTACTTTGGGCAAGATGTGGCAACGAATCGCGGTGATCGAGATAGCGAGTTTGTCGAAACCTTCGTTTAGGGTCGCTCTGACGCGCTCTTTAACGCGCGTCGTAAGCGATCTATGTTTAGCGTTCGGCTTTGTTTGGGCTTTTTTCAACCCGTTGCGCCAAACGTGGCACGATAAGATTTCGGGCGCTATCGTGATCAATGTTTAGAGCTTTTTGGCTCTTTTCGTTCATAGCGATCGCCGTATTTGCCGAGAGCCGCGTAGAATTGATCGCGGCAAACGTTAAAAGCGAAGGAAACGTTACGATCGCGGAGGGCGACGTATCTTTGCGCGGCGAAAACGGCGATTATATGCGCGCCGATCGTATGATCTACTGCCAAGATACGGGCGAAGCGGAGTTATTTGGAAACGTCTATTTCTCTCGACTCGGCGGCGATCTAATGCTGGCGGATTACATAAAACTGCGCGACGTCGATAATCGAAGCGGAAACGTCGATCATTTTTTTACCATCTCCAATCAAGGTCGAATATGGCTCGCGGGCAACGAAGCGTCGGTAGAAGGCAATATCTCGATCGTCAAAAAAGGAAGCGTTTCTGGTTGCGCGCCCGCAAGCCCCGATTGGTCGTTTCGCTTTCAACAGGCAAAGCACGATCAAGAAAAGCAGTGGGTAGAGCTTAGCCACGCGGTTTTTTACGCGGGGCGCGTTCCTATTTTTTATATGCCGTTTTTTGGCTACTACACCGACGATAAACGCCATAGCGGATTTTTGTTTCCGCGTTTTGGATCGTCGAAGAAAGAGGGCGCGCTTTTTGAGATTCCGTTTTATATCGCCGAGATGGATCAGTGGGATTTAGAGTTTTGGGATCAAGCCCGCTATAAACGAGGCGACGGGCTTGGATTATACTTTCGTTGGGTCGATTCGCCTTATTCTAACGGCTCGATCAATCTAGGCAAGTTCAAAGAAAAAGAGGAATACGCGATAGAAAATGAAGACGATAGGCGAGTTAAACAAGGCGGCGATCTGCTCTATGAAAGAACGCGCCTTTTTACCTCCGCGTCGTCGACTTTGCAAGAGGGTTTACTAATCGACTATCAGGATTACAACGATATCGAATACGTCGATCTACATTCGCTCGATAGCTCGAAATTAAACCGAGATATTAGCGCGATCGTAACTAACAAAGCCGACTATTTTCTTAAAGGCGACGCGGCGTATTTGGGCGTATATTCGCGCTATTTCAAAGATTTCAAAAAACCCGATAACAACGATCGCGTAGCGCAGATTTTGCCCGAAGCGCATGCGAGCTTATTTACGCGATCGCTTTATTTTGACAATTTGCTTTACGACGTCGATTTTAGATCGCGCAACTTTACGCGCAAAGAGGGAAGCAAAGCGCAAGATTATACGATCTCGGTTCCGATCGGTTATCATCTTTCGCTTTTCGACGATTATCTGCTTTTGAATGCCAGATTGGACTCTTCGCGCTATCAGATCGACTATTTCGATCAGATAGGGAGCGCGAACCTAGAGCGCGGGAGACGCGATCGTCAAACGTTTACGCTCGATCTATCGACGCTTCTTGCCAAGCCTTACGAAAACGTATTTCATACGATCGGTTTTGGCGCGAGCCTTTCCGATCCCTTCTACTACAAATCCGAAGGCGATTTTGACGGCGATTTTGTCGAAGTCGCCGACAAAAGCGCCTCTAAACGGGCGGCTTCGCTCTATCTAACGCAGTTTCTTTACGATAAAAAGGGCAAGGAGATTTTGACGCACCGCCTTAATCAAAGCGCGAAGATCGAAGACGGGACGACTTGGCTGAATATGGAAAACGAAATCGTCGCAAACTTTTTGAAACAGCGTTTAAGCGTTAGGACGATCTACTCCCACGAATACGACGCGGTAACGTTGAATACGACGGGTTTGGACGGATCGTTAGGCGCTATAGACTACTCTTTGACGCACCTTTACGAATACGACGGCGAAAAAACGACGAAGCGATATTTGAAAGGTTCGCTAGGATACGATATAGATTCGCGCAATAGGATCGTCGGCGAATATCAGCGCGATCAGTTAGAAAACGCCGATCGCGGTTGGCGCGCCGCGTTGGCGCATAAAAGCGGTTGCTGGAATGCGGAGCTAAGTTTCGAGCGAACGATTACGCCTTATAACGTGGGCGGCGGCAGCTCTTCAAAGACCGACGATACGATCTATTTGCGGCTGATTTTGTTACCGTTTGGCGATATAAACCAAAAACTTTACTCAAAAGAGAGAACCTAAATGCGGGCGGAGTCTAAAGTCGGATTATTTGTTTTAATATCGATCGCGGCTTTGATCGCGCTTTCGACGCGAGTTTCCAGCGTGGCGAATCTCTGGCGAGACGGTTATCGCCTCTACGCCGAGATTCCTAGCGCGTCGGGTTTAGAGCTAAATAGCGTCGTGAGAGTTCAGGGAGTAGAGGCGGGTTTTTTAGAAAAGTTGAACGTCGATCGCAATAAGGTCGTTTTGACGCTTTTTATCTACGAAGGGCATAAAATCTCCGAAGATTCGGTAATGGTAATCGCGCAGGAATCCCTGCTTGGCGGTAGCGCGATCAACTTGCTTTACGGCGATTCCAATCGACTGCTAGGCGACGGCGATCGGATTACAAAATATAAAAGCTACGCCTCGATCGACGAGGCGGTCGACGAGGTTAAAAACTTTATGCAAGGTCTAAACGAGGCTTTCGACGGCGAGACGAGAACCAATCTAAGAGAGGCGATAGAAGCGATCGAAAGAATGGGAAACGAGCTTGCCGACGCGGGAGCGCAGTTTAGGATCGCGGGCGCTACGATCAACTCTAAACTTCCCCAAATTATGTCGCAGATCGACGATCTTAGCGCCGAGTTTCGTCAAACGGGTAAAGATATTAACGCGAAATTGCCGGAGATTTTAGATAAGTTTTCAAAACTAGAGGATAACTTGCTCGCCTTTATCGGCGATAGCAACGAAAGCGCCTCTAGTTTAGACGAGACGATCGCGAGCGTAAAGACCTTTTTTGAAAAAGGAACTGATACGCTCGAAGGGCTTGACGAGATGTTGGGCAAAGCAGGTAAAGCCGAGCTTCAAGTCGATCTTAACTATCTAAGAATGTTTAACGATCGCTTTGGCGAATCCGCCGTTTCGGTCGCCTATCTGCCCAATCCGACAAACTACTATATGATCGGCGTTACGGGCGCGCCGATAATCGATCGCCTCGATAATAACGGAAAGGCGATTTTGCCTAAACTGCATAGCTCGGAGGACGACTATTTGATCAGCGCGCAATTAGGCAAACGTTATAACAACTGGTTGCTTCGCGGCGGATTGATACGCGACACGGGCGGCGTGGGGCTAGACTACTTTAGCAACGACGATCGACTTAAACTCTCCTTAGAGGCGTATGATTTTAACGCGGCTAACGATATTCGCGGCGATAAGGCTCATTTAAGATTTACCGCGCGTTATCTGCCTTGGAAATATGTCGCCGTCTATGGCGGCTACGACAACTTCCTAAATCCAGACGCGGATAACTTTTTCGCGGGGGCGGGCGTGCATTTTGTAGACGACGATCTCAAATATCTGCTTCTTAGCGGCGGAACGAGCTTTATTAAATGACTCTCTTTGAAAGTCGCGCCGAAGCCGCCCAGAAACTCGTCGCCGCTATGCCGACCCAACAGATGAAAA
>JAISRI010000162.1 GCA_031273735.1 Helicobacteraceae bacterium | reverse complement strand
AGTGCCGAGAGGGGGAATTGAACCCCCACGCCTTGCGGCGCCGGATTTTGAGTCCGGTGCGTCTACCAGTTCCACCATCTCGGCTTTTTGCGCGTGATTGTAGCAAAAATACCTAAAATCGCCAAAAAACGCGAGCGAAACGCCGTTTTTATCAAAAAGGGATTAAAATTGCTAACCCAATCAACGCAAGAAAGAGGATAATGAAACGTTTATCGATCGTATTGACTCTAAGCGCCGCGCTATTTGCAAAAACCTACGTTTTAGAGGATAGCTATATGATTGACGGCGATACGATTCGCGCTTCGCATATCGTCGATATAGAAAAAGAGCGGGATTTTGTTATCGATCGTTTTAATAATAAAAACGCCGTTCAGTTTCCGTTTAATAAGTTAAAGCGGATTTTTGACGAGCGCAATATATCGATCGATTCGCAAGCGGCGATCGTAACTTTTTACTACTCTAGCGCCGTCGATTACGAGATAATAAAAGAGAGAGTTAAAGAGCGTTTTATAGACGCGTATCCGACGATTATTATCAACGAGATTAACGTTAAACCTTTATCGTTTAGCGATATTGGCGCTTTAGAGATCGTTCAGATCGATATTTCGCAGAACGCGCTTAGAGGAAATAAGGGCAGTTTCGCCGTTTGGTTCGGCTCTGAAAATTCAAAGGTTAAAAGGGCGTTTTTTTCTTTTGAGATCGACGCTAGTTTTCGCGTTTTGCAAACGACAAAACAGATAGCGCGAGGAACGATACTCGCGCAGGATAACGTTAAAGAGATTTTGATCGCCTTCGATCGCGTCGGATCGTCGCCTATCGATAAGTCGTCGCTTGGAAAGATCGCGGCGAAAAACAGATTAAATAAAGGCGATATTATTACCGAGCGTTCGATCGCTCTGATTCCAGACGTAAGAAAGAACGCGCAGATCGCGACGGAACTTGTTAGAAACGGAATAAAAATATCGTTTATAGGAATCGTGCAAAAAGACGCGGATATTGGCGAGCTTGTAACGATCAAAGATCAAAATAAGCGCGTTTTTACCGCTAGAATTATCTCAAAAGAGTTGGCGAGGATCGAATGAAAATTATTGTGGGGGTTAGCGGCGCAAGCGGCGCAAGTTTAGGCTTGAAGGCTTACGATCTGATCCCAAGCGAACATCAAAAGTTTCTTGTAATTAGCGATAACGCGAGGGTGGTTTTGAAAAACGAAGAGGGATATAAAAACGACGATATCGCGGCTCCAATCGCAAGCGGATCGTTTGGCGCGGACGCTATGCTTTTAGCGCCGTGCAGTATGAATACCTTGGCGAAAATCGCCTGCGGAATCGCGGATAATCTTATTACCCGCGCCGCCTCCGTAATGATTAAAGAAAAGCGTAGATTTACGATCGCGCCGCGCGAAGCGCCTTTTGATCCGATCGCGCTTGAAAATATGCTTAAACTTTCGCAAATCGGCGTTATTATCGCGCCGCCGATTTTGGGCTACTACGCCGATCGCGAAACAATCGACGATATGGAGCGTTTTATCGTCGGCAAATGGTTTGATCTTTTAGGGATTAAAAACGATCTTTATAAACGCTGGAGCGGCGGCGTTAATCTCGATTAAACTTAACGTATTTAGGCACGGTTGGCACATATGTTTCATCGTCCCATAAAGCGCTTGTGATCATCAGATCGGCGCTGTATCGATTGCACGCGATCGGCACGTTGTGAATCCTGCATTGGCGAAGTAGCATTTGAATATCCGCTTCGTGGGGTTGCGGATTAAGATCGTCTATCAAAAAGATCGCCAAATTGATCTCGTGGCGAACCACCATCGCGGCGATCTCCGCGTCGCCCCCAAGAGGTCCTGAATTCATACATATAATCTCCGCTTCGATCCCTCTTTCGTCAAAAGCGTTTTTGATCAGTCCGCCCGTCGTTCCCGTGCATATTAGTTTGTGCTTTGAAAGCGTATCGGCGTTGAAAGTCGTCCATTCGACCATATCGACCTTGCGTTGATCGTGAGCTACAATCGCTATCGTAAGCCTTTTATCCAAATACAGCCGTTTCATTTCCTTCCTCCTTTGATTCGGAAAACCTTAACATCTCTCGCGCTTGAATTATATCCTTATCGCCGCGCCCCGATATATTGACTAGCGCAATTTTACCCTTTAGATCGAGTTTGCGCAGGTAAGCTACCGCATGCGCCGATTCAAAAGCGGGGATAATTCCCTCGCTTCTGCTTAACCACACAAAGGCGTTTAGCGCCTCTTTATCGGTAATCGAATCGTATTTGACCTTGCCCGATTCCTTTAGCGCCGCGTGTTCGGGTCCTATGCCAGGGTAGTCCAACCCCGCCGAAACCGAGTGCGCCTCCAAAATCTGCCCCTCCTCGTTTTGCAACAAATAACTTAACTGTCCGTGCAAAACGCCTCGCGATCCGCGCGCCAAACTCGCGCCGTGTTTGCCGCTATCCAACCCCAAGCCGCCCGCCTCAATCCCGACGCATTGCGTTTGCGCGTCGTCCAAAAAGTAATGAAACGCGCCGATCGAGTTGCTACCGCCGCCAATGCAGGCGATCACATAATCGGGCAGTTTTCCGCGAGTTTGCAATATCTGCGATCGCGCTTCGTAACTGATGATCGCCTGAAAATCCCGCACCATCATCGGGTATGGGTGAGGTCCCGCAACCGTGCCGATAATATAATAAACCTCTCTGGCGTTTGTAACCCAATGGCGAATCGCCTCGTTCATCGCGTCTTTAAGCGTTTTCGAGCCGCTCTGAACCGAATGGACTTTCGCGCCCAAAAGCTCCATTCTAAACACGTTCAACGCTTGACGCTCCACGTCCCTCGCGCCCATAAACACTTCGCACTCCAACCCCAACAAAGCGGCGATCGTCGCCGTCGCGACGCCGTGTTGCCCCGCGCCCGTTTCGGCGATCACCTTTTTTTTGCCCATTCTTTGCGCGAGCAAACCTTGAAGAACTGTGTTATTGACCTTGTGCGCCCCCGTGTGGTTGAGATCTTCGCGCTTCAAAAAAATCTCCGCTTCAAGCTCGCGGCTTAGATTTTTGGCATAATAAAGCGGCGTGGGGCGACCGACGTAATTTTTAAGCAGATCGTTCGCTTCGCTCCAAAACGCTTCGTCGCTTCTTAATTCGCGGTAGGTCTTTTCAAGCTCGATAAGAAGCGGCATAAGCGTTTCAGACACAAACCTCCCGCCGAAAACGCCGAAATGCCCGCTTTGGTCTGGATCGTATTTTGACGGTCTAGGAATATACATCTAATCGCCGTCGACATCTAAAATGGAGTAAAAGTTTGTCAGCTTTTTGATCCGCTCGTCGCCTTTGAGCGCGAAAAGATTGACGACAAACGCCGCTTCGACGCACTTTGCGCCAATTCGTTCGATCAGCCTGATAGAGGCTTCCGCCGTGCCTCCCGTAGCGATCAGATCGTCGATAAATAGCGCCCTTGCGTTTTTGATCGCGCTAAAAGCGTCGATATGAATCTGCACTTCGTCGAAGCCGTATTCGAGCGCGTATTTTTCGCTCGCGGTCGTATAGGGCAGTTTGCCCGGTTTTCTAATCGGCGCGAAACCCACGCCAAGCGCGATCGACAACGGCGCGCCAAAAAGAAAGCCGCGCGCTTCCGCTCCGACGACATAGTCGATTTTCGCGTTTTTGTAGCGATCGGCGAGATGATCGATAATCATTTTGAAGGCTTTTGGATTACCGACGATCGTCGTAATATCCTTAAACTGAACGCCCGCTTTTGGAAAATCGGGAACGTTGCGAATCGATTCGAGCAAAAAAGCTCTGTTTTCGTTGGATAAACTCATCTTTTTCCTTTGTGTTTTGTTTAATCCAAAAAGTCGTCCATTTCGAGATAATAAATGGCGGCTTCGATTAAATCGTCGCGAGACGCTTCTGGGTGATGTTTTAGCTTGTTATCGATAATATCCTCGAAAGTTTGGGTTTCAAGCCAAGTTGATAAAGTCTCATAGCTCTCTTCTTCCTCGTCGTCGTTTTCTGGCGCGTAAAACGTCCCCGTTGAAATATCTTCTTTGGAATTATTAACAAACTCTCGTTTAGTGAATATCCACCACACGCCAAGCTCTTTGTAAGCCTTCAATAACTCGTCAAATCCGTTAAATACTCTCATTTTTTTCCTTTGTATTTTGCTTAATCCAAAAAGTCGTCCATTTCGAGATAATAAATGGCGGCTTCGATCAAATCGTCGCGAGACGCTTCTGGGTGATGTTCCAATTTATTGTCGATAATACCCTCGAAAGTTTGGGTTTCAAGCCAAGTTGCCAAAACGTCATAACTCTCCTCTTCCTCCTCGTCGTTTTCTGGCACGTAAAAAGTCCCCGTTGAAATATCTTCTTTGGAATTATTAACAAACTCCCGTTTAGTGAATATCCACCACACGCCAAGCTCTTTGTAAGCCTTCAATAACTCGTCAAACCCGTTAAATACTCTCACCTTTTTCCTTATAGTAGGGCTTCGATCTTACTTTCTAAATCTTTAATTTTGTGGCGGATACGCTCGTTTTCAATGCGGTATTGAGCGTTGCGGGCTTTGAATGCCTTTACGTCGTTTCTTAGGCGGTTCATCTCCTCGTTTAGAATATCGGTGTTGCCTAAACTTCTTTGGAGCTGAAGCTGGTATTTTCGTATAAAGATCTCCGCTTCCTTAAGCGTCTCTTTTAATATCTGATTGCTTTTATGCTCTTTTTCCAATAGATTTTTGTAATAAAACGCCTTGAAAAACAGAAAGCCGATCGCCAAAATCACGATCGTTACGTAAATCCACTCTAGGAAAAACACTTATCTTCCAATTTAGCGATCTTTTCAAGCCTAGCGCTATGCCGTCCGCCCGCGAACGAGGCGCGTATCCAAAAGTCCAAAACCGACTCCATCGTTCCCAAGCCGATCGTCCGCGCTCCCAAGCATAAAACGTTCGCGTCGTTATGCTCCCTCGCCATCTGCGCCTCGTAAGAGTTATGCGCCAGCGCGGCGCGAACGCCTTTATGCTTATTGGCGGCTATGCTCATTCCGATTCCCGTCCCGCAGATCAAAATCCCGCTCGCCTCTTTATCTTTTAGAACCTCTACGCAGACTTTCGCCGCGTAATCGGGGTAATCGACCCGCTCGCCGTCATACGCGCCCACGTCGATTATTTCGCAAGCCAAAGTATTTCGCAAGTAGGCGATCGCCGCGCTTTTCATCTCGATCGCCGCGTGATCGCCGCCAATAAAGATTTTTTTCATAGCGCGGATTGTAACAAAAATCGTCAATTTGTCGTCTAATTTGTCAATTTTACCGCTTAATATAACAATACGAGGATATTACTTTGTTAAATAATAATCAAAAACGCGCATTAACGTTTTGAGATAGCGACGCGATTGGCGGCGCTAGGGCGGACGATCACGCGCTCGCCAACCGCAAACTCCGCGCTACCGTCCGCCTCGTATTGCCAAAGAGTGCCGCGAAACTCGACTAAACCGCCCTCTTTGATCGTCCCTTCGCCTTCAACTAGCAAGAATTCGTCTTTTTGCTCGTTTTTACGTCTGAAAATTATGCGTTTTCTTAAAAGCAACATCAAAACAAACCCGATCGCAAGCCCGATCGCGCTCTGCCAAATCCACGCTTCGCTTCCGATCGCCCAGCCGACCGCGCCGCTGATCGCCAGCCCGATTCCATACCATAAAAGATAGAAACTGCCCGTTACAAGCTCTAACGCGATTAACGCCGCGCCCGCGATCAAGACCCACATATTCAGTCTTTACTAACCGCTTTTTTGAGCGTGTCGCCCAAAATCGTCAAAGAACCGATCAGATCAACCGCTTCATAAGGCACGACGACCTTATCTTTGCTTGGACTCTTGGCAAGCTCGTTAAACGCCGCGATTCGATCTTTTGCCAGCAAATACTCCGCCGATTGCGTATTTTTGCCGATTGCGACCGCGATCGCCTCGATCGCCTCTTGTTGCGCTTTCGCCACCGCTTTTATTGAAAAAGCCTGCGCGTCCGCCATACGTTCGATCGCCTCCGCGTGCAAAAACTGCTCGGCTTTGTAGGCTTCGGACTGCCTGATAACAGCCTCTTTATCGGCTTGCGCTTTTAGCTCGATCGCTCGTTTTTCGCGTTCGGCTTTCATCTGCATACTCATCGCTTCTTGAATCTCGGTAGGCACGGCAATATCGCTGATCTCGATGCGCGTTACCTTCGTTCCCCAGTTTGCGCCCGCCTCGTCCAAAATCACCAAAATGCGCGAGTTGATATGTTCGCGGTTGGATAGAATTTCGTCCAACGTCATAGAACCGATCTCGCTTCTTAGCGTCGTTAGCGCCAAATTCGCCACCGCGACTTGATAATTTGTAACGTTGTAGGTCGTTTTATACGGCTCGATCACGGCGATAAAGACGATTCCATCGATATGAATCGTTACGTTATCCCGCGTGATCACCGGCTGGCGCGGAATGTTGATGATATGCTCTTTGGTGCTAAGAACCGCCGCGACGCGATCAAAAAACGGAATAATCCAATTAAAACCCGCGTTTAGAGAGCGGTGAAACTTGCCAAGCCGCTCGACTATTTTTATTTCGGCTTGAGAAACGATCACGATTCCTCTGAAAATCGTAATCGCGATTATAACGCCGATAGCGATTAAAACTACTTGAGCGCCAGATAACTCTTCCATCTTTATTCCTTTGATTATTGGTCTATCCGCGTAAGCATAACGCAAAATACCCTTTGGAAGTAAAAACAAACTATCGCTAAAATATCGTTTTCAACGAAAAACGCGAGGAATTATGAGAAAAACAATATATCCCGTATTAGCGGCGCTCGCGCTGACGATCGGTTGCTCTCAAAAAGACGTTTCCAACCAAAGCGCGGAGTATTGGTATCGGCAGGTTTCCGAGCAGATCGCAAGAGGCGCTTTGGAGCTTGCGGGCGATCGCTACTCTAGTTTGGCGGGAGAACATTTCGGATCGCCGCTTTTAGCGGAAGCTACGATGATGATGGCGTTAGCCCATATGGACGCGGAGGAGTATCTGTTAGCCAATTTTTATCTGGACGAATACGCCAAACGTTTTGGCGCCGCGCGCGATTCGGATCGAATCGCCTATCTGAAGCTACTTTCAGACTATCGCGGAATCAAACGCGCCCTGCGCGATCAAAAGCTGATTTTGGACGTTATGGAACGATCGGAGAGCTTTGTAAGCCGCTTTGCCGCAAGCGAATTAAAGCCTTTCGCGGCGGCGATCAACGTCAAAACAAAGCTGATGAACAACGAGCTTAGTAAAAACGTAGCCGCCCTATATTCGCGGCAGGACAAAGAAAAAGCGGCGCAATACTACGAAAAACAGGGCGAGTTCAAACCGATCCAAGACGGCAAGCTAGAATCCTCGAAAAGCTGGTGGCTTAGAAGTTGGTTTGAGTGATAGAAGCTATGCAAAAGGTCAGTTTTCCCGCTACGATACCGTTGATTATCGAAAGCGATCTATTTTTATATCCATTTATGATCTCGCCGCTTTTTTTAAGCGACGAAAGCGCGATCGCGGCGGCGCACGAAGCCTTCGCGAACCAAACGCCCGTTTTGATCGTAGCGGCTAAAGAGGGGGGATCGGGCTTTTACGACGCTGGCACGATCGGATTGATTATGCGCAAACAGACCTTGCCCGATAAGCGCGTAAAAGCTCTGTTTCAAGGCTTTTCGCGGGGGCGGATCAACGATTCTGCTAACGCGGTTGCAAAAGGGCGCGTTATCTTTGTCAACGTTTCGGAGATCGAAAGCGAAATGTATGACAAAACGCAAATGGACGCGCTGATCGAGAGTCTTAGAGAGAGCGCAAAATCGCTTTCGGCGGTTAATCCAAACTTTCCAAGCGATGTCTTGGGCGCGATCGCCGATTTTAGCGATCCAAACCGTACGATCGACTTTATAGCCAGCGCGTTACGGCTTAACCATAGCGAATCATACGAGCTACTTATCGAAACAAACCCTGAAAAACGGGTGATGAAACTGCTTGAAATTATCGTTAGGCAAACCGAAACCGCGAAGTTGCAACGCGAGATCAAAAGCAAGGTTCATAGCAAAATCGATCAGGTCAATCGCGAATACTTCTTAAAAGAGCAGCTAAAGCAGATCAGAAAAGAGCTTGGCGAGGATACGCAACGCGACGAGGAGATCGAGGAATACCGCAAAAAACTCGACGCGAAAAAAGCCGCTATGGGCGAAGAAGGCTACAAAGAGATCAAAAAACAGCTCGATCGTCTTGGGCGCTCCCACCCCGACAGCGCGGATTCAAACCTATTGCAAACGTATATCGAATGGGCGCTGGAAACGCCTTTTGGGGAGTATTCTAAGAGCAGATTGAGCGTTTCGGCGGTGGAAAAGCGCTTGGCGATCGACCACTATGGGTTAAAAAAGCCAAAAGAGCGAATCGTAGAGTTTTTCGCCGCTAGAGAGCTTTTGGAGCGGCGTTCGGCAAACGCTAAAGAGATTCGCGGCGCGATTTTGTGCTTTGTGGGGCCCCCAGGAGTGGGCAAAACAAGCCTAGCGCATTCGATCGCCAAAGCCTTAAAGCGCGAACTAGCAAGGATCGCTTTGGGCGGTATGGAGGACGTAAACGAGCTTCGCGGACATCGCAGAACCTATATCGGCGCTATGCCCGGTCGCATTGTTCAAGGGCTGGTAAGCGCTAAAAGTATGAATCCCGTGATGATCTTAGACGAGATCGACAAGGTAGGGCGCACTATGCGCGGCGATCCGACGGCGGCTTTACTAGAGATTCTCGATCCGGAGCAAAACGACCACTTCCGCGACTACTATCTAAACTTTTCGATCGACCTTAGCCGCGTTATCTTTATAGCGACGGCAAACGATATAGGCTCTATTCCCGCGCCTTTGCGCGATCGTTTAGAGGCGATTTTTATAAGTAGCTACACGCCGCAAGAGAAGATCGAGATCGCAAAACGCTATCTGATCCCGCAGGAACTTAAAAAACACGGATTAAAAAAGGAGGAGGTTAAGTTTTCGCAATCGGCTTTGCGCGATATGGCGGAGAAATACACCAAAGAGGCGGGCGTGCGAAACCTGCGAAGAGCGATCGCTCAAGTTTGCAGAAAATCGGCGAAAGTCCTGCTGGAGGGCAAATCCGACGCCGTGTCGATCGGCTCTGAAAATATAAAAGATTACTTAGAAAAGATCGTGTACGAGATTGAACGCGTAGGTAAAAAACAGCTTGTGGGCGTGGTTAATGGGCTGGCTTGGACGCCGGTTGGCGGCGACGTGCTGAAAATCGAGGCGATCAAGATACGCGCTAATAACGGGGGATTGCAACTAACGGGCAGTCTAGGCGACGTGATGAAAGAATCGGCGCAGATCGCTTATAGCGTCGTAAAAACGCTGATCGACGAAAAAAAGATCAAGATCGACGAGAAATCAATCCCAAAAACCCCCGAAGAGAAAAGCAAAAACATTACGCCAAGCGCAAGCGAGATATACAATCGCCACGCGATCCACCTCCACGCTCCCGAAGGCGCCACGCCAAAAGACGGACCAAGCGCGGGTATGGCTATGGCGTGCGCGATCGCCTCGATATTAAGCGCCAAAGCGGCTAAAGGCGATATGGCTATGACGGGCGAATTGACGCTTACGGGCAGAATCCTTCCAATCGGAGGGCTTAAAGAGAAGTTAATCGCGGCGCACCGCGCCAAGATGAAAACCGTTTTGATCCCGCAGAAAAACTACGAAGTTGATCTTGACGAGATCCCAAGCGAGGTAAAAGACAGCCTAGAGATTATCCCCGTTTCGCGCATAGAGGAAGCGATCGAACATACTCTGACGCAATAACCTCCGACTTTTTCGTCATTCCCGCGACGGAGCGGCAGGCTGTCTCCAGCCGTCAGTCCTACGCGCCTACGCTCCTCCACTCCGTTGCGGAGCGGACGCTTCGCGTAGGAAGGCGGGAATCCAAAAGAATCAAACGAAATGCCGAAAACTCGCGTATTTTCAGCAAATCCTACAAATACAGTCATTCCCGCGACGGAGCGATAGCTTCCGCAGGAAGCGTCAATCGCGGAGGAAGGCGGGAATCCAAACTAAAAACCTACAAATTATGATCGCCTTCAATCATTTGTAGAGTTTTGAATACTCACGACGCAAAAGCCGTCGTATTTGGATTCCCGCCTACGCGGGAATTGTACAAGTCAATCATTTCGTTGACGCTTTTATCGAAGCGATACGTTAGTATCGCCAAGATAAAAGCGTTAATGAAAGAAAACAAAAAAGATTGATCTCTTTGATCAATCTAAAAGAAAGGATTGACATGTTCAACGCCAAAAGCGACAATACGGTTCATAGGGAGCGTATCAAGAGACTTAAGTCTCTGATAGAGGAATACGAACAGGTTAAAGAAAAGAAACATTCTACAATCAAGTTTGTTTCCGAATTGTTCAAGAGAAGAGGAATAAAGAAGCAAAACTTCTTTAAGTATTACCATAGATACAAGGAGCTAGAGCAAGGAAGCTCCTTGCTTCCTAGAAAAAGAGGCGTAAAGTATAGAGCCTCTAAGTATTCGCAAGAGCCGATAGACAGAGCAGCTTATCTTAGGCGGAACGTTTCAATAGATACGAGATTTACGAAGCCTTGCTTCCTAACTCTCCTAGTCTATCCTCGATCTACAACCTTCTTGTCCGCTACAATATCAACAGACTAAAGCCAAAAGAGAAAAGAAACAAAAGATTGATAATCAAGAAGAAGGCTGGAGAGCTTGGGCATTTCGATTGTTACCATCTGCCTAAGGGTATCGTAGGAGGAGACTACGAGAACAAACGTCTATACCTCGTAGGAGGTATAGACGATTGCACAAGATTAGCTTGGATAGAGGTTACGGAGGATATTACCTCTCTATCGGTTATGTTTGGAGCTATGGGTATTATGAGACTGCTTCAATCGAGATACGAG
>JAISRI010000075.1 GCA_031273735.1 Helicobacteraceae bacterium | reverse complement strand
ACGTATTCTGGCGGTATCGGTTACGAAAAACGAATCGGGGATCATACCATTCTTGCGCAACCGTCCGTTTCAGGCGACGGGATTATTATAGCTTGGTGGCATAGCGTCGTCGATTATTATTAAGCGCCGGCGCTTGCCGCCGCTTAACAAAACGACAAGAAAGAGCGCGAAACGCGCGGATAGGTTTTCGCTGACATCCGACGGATATTGTCTAACCTATACGGCAAACGTAAGGCGATCGAAAGCAAAAAGCGTCTTTCCTTGTTTTTGCTTTGCCTCTTATAAGGGCGTAAAAGATAAGATCGATCATATCTTTTGCGCGTCTATCGGTTTTACTTGCGCCGCATCGATCGAAGCGACGCAATAAAGCCGTTTGCGGCGCGAATAAATCTTATTATAAAGGAGTTTTTATGCGCCTTTGGACAAAAAGCGCCCTCTTACTCGCTTCGGCGCTCCTCTTAGGTTGTAATCCGCAGCCAAAAGTCCCCGATACGTTAAAAATCGATCCTAAACTAAAAGCTGTCGCTCGGCTAGACGCTATGCCAGATCGCGTTGCGATCGGCTTGGAGTGGGAGGGCATAGACGATTACAATATAGCGGGATATTTGATCTATCGCGCCGCTCCCAACGCGAAACTAACCCGTATTGGCGCGACGACCAACCGCTTTAGCAACCACTATATCGACGACGATATAGAGCAGGAGCGCCAATACGTTTATAGCGTCTCCTACTACACCAAAGACGGACGCGAATCGAGGCAGTTTGTTATTCCCGCCTCGACTTTGTCGCTTCTAGAACCCGTTAGTTGGATTTCGAGCGGCAACATACTGCCGCGCAAAGCCAAAGTCATCTTTAGACCTCATAGCAACGAACGGATCAACGGCTACGTCGTCGAGCGGCGCGACAAAAAACAAACGACTTGGCGCATTGTAGGCAAACTTGAAGGCAGATTGCACGCCGAATATATCGACGAGAATCTCGACGACGGCGCGGAATACGAATACCGCATTATCGCGGTTAGTTTCGACAATCTCAAAAGCAAACCGAGCGAGATCGTGATCACCGCGACAAAACCTCTGCCGCCGCAAGTTACGGGGTTAAGCGCCTCTACAAGACTTAGAGGCAAAATAGAATTAAAGTGGCGGCGGGTTAAAGACGACGCGGGCGGAACCTATCGTATCTACGCCTCAAACTCGGCGGACGGAAGTTTTTCGCGGATCGCGGAGCTTAAACCCGCAAACCTCGCTACCGAAACGATCAACGCCGAAGGCGCGGAGCGTTTTTATAAAATAACGTTCGTCGATTACGACGGTTTGGAATCGCCGCTAAGCGCGAAAGCCGTTAGAGGAGCGACTCTACCGCCGCCGCAAAACGCCCAAAAATAGCGAATAATGCCGCATCTGATCGTTAAAGATTTCGCGGCGGCAAAAACGCCGTTTGAAAAGGACGGCGCAACCTTTTTGTTCGCATCGATCGAAGAGGAGGGCGTAGTGGGCGTTCAAATAGGCGAGATCAAGTTTCTGCTTCGCTTTTGCGCCGATGAAAATAGGACGATCCTCAAAGTCGATAAGGCGACGCGCCCGCCGTTTTTGGAGGCGATCAAACGCGCCCTGATCTCCTTCGCGCAGGCAAGCGGCGCGACGATTTTGCATAAAAACTTCGATCGGATCGGGGCGCTTCGCGATCGCCGTAATTTCTACGAACCAATCGAGTTTCTAGCCTCTTACGATCAAAAAACGCCGCTTTGGATCGAAACGGGTTTTGGTAGCGGACGGCATATACTTCAAAACGCTAAGAGCTTCGCGGACAAACTTCATCTTGGCGTAGAGATTCACCGCCCAAGCGCCGAACGGCTACTAAAACGCGCCGAAGCGGAGAATCTGACCAATATCGCCGTTGTCGTTTGCGACGCGAAAGCGCTTTTTGCCGCTTTGCCCTCGTTATGCGCGCAGAGGATTTTTATTCACTTTCCCGTCCCTTGGAACAAATCGCCTAAGCGCCGCGTTTTTAACCAATCGTTTCTTGGCGAAGCGTTGCGCGTTTTGACGGCAAACGGCGTTCTTAATTTTCGTTCCGACGATCGAATCTATTTTGACGACGCTTTAACGATTGCGCGGGAGTTCAAACAGGTTTCGATCGAGATAAAACAAAACGCCGAAGCGATTACGCGAAGCAAATACGAGGATCGCTGGCGAAATATGAACAAGACGATTTTTGATCTGTTTTTAACAAAAGAGCGTTCGCAAACGCGCGAAGATTTTGCCTATGATTTTAGCTTTCCAAGCGGGGATTTGAGCCAAAAAGACCTTCCTTATGGTTTAATTGCGATTTCGGAAGGCTTTTTGCTAAGAGCGACAGAGCGATGGCGACTTGCAAATAAAGGCTTGATTGTGCGATTGATTATGGGCGATTTGCTCGCCTTAGAAACGCTTTATCTCTTGATCGAAGATGAGCGAGCCTCTTATTTTCCCTCCGCGCCGCTTCCAACGCGGCAAAACTACGCGGCGCACCGCGCTTTGATCGAGGCGCTCTATGCGTAACGAACTTGTCGTCGCCAAAAATCTTTCGCTCGCTTACGACAATCGCGAAACGATCCTCGTAGATCTAAACTTTCGCATTTTCGATGGCGATCTAATCTTTGTAACTGGCAAGAGCGGCAGCGGAAAATCGACGCTTATTAAAGCCTTTTACGGCGCGATTTCGCCGATCAAAGGTTTTCTGAAAGTCGATGGCGTTAGTCTGCCCGTAAACCGCAAAAACGATATCGATCGTCTGCGTCGAAAGCTAGGAATCGTCTTTCAAGACTACCGCCTTGTCGAAGAATGGACGATCGAGCGCAATATCGCCCTGCCGCTTTATATCGCGGGCTACGATCAAAAACAGATCAAAGATCAGGTCGAAAAGCTATTAAAACACGTTCGCTTAACCCATCGCCGCGATCGTCTGCCGCAAGAGTTAAGCGGCGGCGAACAGCAAAGGGCGGCTGTGGCGCGCGCCCTCTCGCACAATCCTACGCTTCTTTTAGCCGACGAGCCTACGGGCAACCTTGACGAGTATTCGGCAAAACTCGTTCACGAGCTGTTTATGGCGGTTAATCAACTGCGCAAAACGGTGATTATCGTAACGCATAGAATGCCTAGTATGATCGACGCGAACTATCGCCATTTTCATATCACCGACGGACGAATAGATGAAATCGGTTAGAAACCACCTATCGCTGATCTTCGCGCTATCGACGCTTCTTGCCGCCTTTCAATCGTTCGTCGTTTTCACTCAAATAACAAACGATTACGAAATCGCGCTTGGCGACGAATATGCGATCGTCGTCGTTTCAAAAAAGCCGCTGGAACTATCCGCGATCGCAAGCGCCGCGCCTAAAGCCGTAGCGCTGGAGACGATCGATTCCGCGCTGATTTTAGACGAGGTTAAAGAGAGTTTGAGCGATAGTAGTATCGCCTATCTTAAAAGTTCTATGCCGCGATTTTACAGCTTGCGTTTAAGCGCTTACCCTTCGAGCGCCGAGCGCGAATCGATCGAGCGAGAATTATCAAAAAACGATTCGATTTTGCGCGTGGAAACGTTCGCCAAAGCGCAAGATAAACTCTATAAATTGCTAGTTTTGATCAAGACGATTCTGCTGTCGTTGGCTACGCTTATGTTTCTTGTCGCCGTTTTGCTGACGGCGCGACAGATGGAGGTGTGGCGTTTCGAGCATAGCAAGCGTATGAATATTATGGCGATCTTTGGCGCGCCGCTGTGGCTTAGAAGCGCGGTTTTGTATCGGTTAGCGGTTGCCGATTCGTTTATCTCGGCGCTTTTGGTGGGGGGTTTATTTTATTATATTTCGGTCGATTCTACAATCAAAGAAAGTTTAAGCGAGGTTGGACTAGGTTCCGCGCGTTACGATCCGTTTGGATCGACGCTGATCCTGCTCGTAATCGCGCTTGCGATCGCGCTTGGAAGCGCGTTATTCGTAATTTTTAAGTCGGAAAAGAGCGCGGAATGAAACCGTTTAGATTTTTGATATTTTTCGCTCTTGTCTTCGTAGGCGCGCAAACTAAAAACCTCTCCGAAATAGAAAAGGAGATCAAAGAGGCGCAAAATCGCTTAGAAAAGCGCCAGAGCGACGAGGGCGCTTTACAGAGCAAAGTCGACGCGCTTTCAAAAGAGATCGCGGCGGCAAATAAACAGTTCGCCGAAATCGAAAAGGCGCTTATCGATAGCGAAAAAGAGATCAACGCGCTCGCGCAAAAGGTCGCCAAAGAGATCGACGAGTTTAAGGCGTTAGAAAAGCAAAAGGAGTCTTTACTTACCGAAAAAGATTTATTTGAAAGACGTTTGGTTACGCTCTTAGCAAATAACGCGGCGCAAAGTTTGGTTTTAAGCAAGAGCGGCTCGCAAGAGGCAAGCGACGTTATAAAAAACGAGATTTTCTTTATAATGCGCGATCGCGTTCAAAAAGAAACGGCGCAGTTAAAACTGATATATTCTAATAAACTTCTACAGATCGGCAAGACGCAAAAGCGTATCGACGAACTGCAATCCAATCTTGATCGCTTGACAAAAACGGACGCTAAACAAAGAGAGGTTAGAGCCGAGCAGAAAAAGGCGATCGAAACGCTTAATTCGCGCAAAAATAGTTATCTTGGCGAACTAAATAAACTCATCGATCAAAAAAACCGCGAACGGCAGTTGTTAGCCGATCTGAACATTATGCGCCAAAAAACGGTAGACGATATGAAGCAAGCGCAGATCAGCCAACAGGAGTTAAAAGAGGGATCAAAAATCGCGGTCAAACACTACGGCGTTTCATATCAAGACGCGGGTAACGGCAGCTATAACGGCAAAAAAGTAAAAGCGCCGTTAGACTCTCCGCCAATTATGGTAACAAAAGAGTTTGGACCATACACCGATCCCGTTTATAATATCAAGATACATAACGACTCCGTAACGTTAAGATCGAGCGCCAACGACGCGCTAGTTAGAAGCGTTTTACCTGGCAAAGTGGTTTTTGCCGACAACATTAAGATGTTGGGCAAAGTGGTAATTGTGGAACATCAGGGAAATATCCACACGATTTACCGCAATTTAGAAAGCATTTCGCCCAATATAAAAGTTGCGCGATCGCTTAAAGAGCGCGAATCGATCGGGCGGGTTAGCGACGAATTGGTTTTTGAAGTAACCAAAGACGGCTTGCCGATCAATCCCTTGCAGCTTATTTCGATCTAAAAAGGATATAAGACGAAAACGATCTTTGCGTTTATTTTGTTTGTCGGCGTTTTGTTTGCCGCTCCTCCTGCGGAGCGAGGGAAAGCGGCTTTCGATCGCGGCGATTATCAAGAGGCTATCGCGCTTTTTAACCGCGCTATCGAGCTTAATGCAAAAAACGCCGAAGCGTATAAAAATCGCGGATTGACATATGAAAAAATTGGCAAAAACGAAGAGGCTATAAAAGATTATACAAAGGCGATCGAACTCAATCCGCGTTTTGGGAACGCATATTACAATCGCGGAAACGTATATAGCCATATTAGCAAAAACGAGGAAGCGCTAAAGGATTATACAAGGGCGATCGAGCTTGATCCGCGTTTTGCCGCTGACGCATATAATAATCGTGGATTGGTATATGAAAAAATTGATAAAAACGAAGAGGCGCTAAAGGATTACGCAAAGGCGATAGAGCTTTATCCAAAACACGCAACCGCCTATTGCAATAGAGCCGATCTATACGCAAAACTAAAAAAAGAGGGCGAGGCGCTAAAGGATTACGCAAAGGCAATCGAGATCGCTCCTAGATATGTCTGTCCGCGCATTAGCAGAGGCAGGCTACATAGAAGTCTAGGCGATTATCAAAAATCTTTAGAGGATTTTAACTATCTTATTAAAATCGCGCCAAATTATTATAACGCCTATTACGGCAGAGGCTTAACCTATCGCGCTATGAAGGAGTATCAAAAGGCGATCGACGATTTTTCGTTAGCGATTAAATTAGACGAAAATAACGCGGCGTATTATCACGAAAGAGGCTATACTTTACATTTCGCTGATAGGCATAAAGAGGCGATCGGCGATCTATTAAAAGCCATAGAGCTTGGGGCTAACGATAAATATAACGCCTATTACTATACGGGCGCTTCTTACGCCAAATTAAGCGATTATAAAACGGCGATCGTCTATTATAGTAAAGCTATAGAACTCGACGATACAAAAGCCGATGCATATTTTAATCGCGGTTTTGCCTATTGGACGTTTGACGATTTTCCAAACGCGATCGCCGATTTTTCTCGGTCGATTAAACTCGATCCAACTAGAACCAACGCATATATTAACCGAAGCGGCGTTTATTATCAATCGGGCGATCTTAAAAACGCCTCGATCGACGCGAGAAAAGCGTGCGAATTAGGAAGCTGCCAAGCGCTAGAACATCTTAAAAAACGCGGCGCGTATCAAGAATAATTTTAATCGCTTATTTTAGGTTGCAACATTCCCGCTTCGTAGAGAAAAAGGCTTGGCGCGTAGTCGATTTTTTTATACGCGTCCCGCGAGGCGAAAGATAAAAAAAGGCTCTCTTTGGCGCGAGTAACG
>JAISRI010000065.1 GCA_031273735.1 Helicobacteraceae bacterium | reverse complement strand
GGCGATTATAGTTTTGACTTATTTAAGAGGGCGATATGCACGGTAAGATATTCGCAATCGGCGCTCTCGTATTATAGTTTGACTTATTTAGGAGGGCGATATGCGTCTGATTTTGGCGTTATGTTTTTGCGCGTCGGCGGCTTTGTGCTACGAGTCGTTCGCCAAATACGAGGTTAGTTACAGCTGGTTTACAATGGGCGAATCGCGAGCGACGCTAAAGATCGACGGCGATCGCTACGAAACGCGCGTGAGCGCGAAAGCCAAAGGAATGGCGGCGGTCTTTTCGGGCGATCGGGAGGAGAGTTTCGCGAGTTTTGGCGCGATTGTCGACGGGAAGTTTGTCCCAGAAAGATACGAACACCGATATTCAAGCGGCAAAAAAACGGCATATACGGGCGTTTTTTTCGATCACAACAACTCTCAAGCAATGCAGATCAAAGAAAAGTGCGAAGAAAAACAATGTAAGCACGAATCTACAATGCTTAAGGACGAAAAATACGCGCCCGACGATATTTTGTCGCTTTACCATAACGTTACGCGGGATTTTGTCGCTTCTGGAGCGAAATCGTTGGAAGCGAAGACGATCGGTTCAAAAAAGAGCGCGCGCGTAGAGATCGCGGAGGGAAAACATCTAAAAACCGCGAAATCGTTGCTTGGCAAAGACTCGGAAAACTATCTCGTCGTCTTTCTGAATCAGGAGATTTTCAGTAGCTCCGACGGCGCGCTCTATATCACCCTAGATAAAGACGCGATCGTAACCAAAGCGGTTTTGCTAGACACCCTTCTTTTTGGCGACGTGATCGGCGAGCTGAAAGAAAAGAAGATCACCCCCTAAAAAGACGCGAAACGCGGTAAGCGAGCAAGACGCAGTTTGCGGCGGCGAATATCTTAAATAGCGTTACGGATTGCGAATGAAGCGTTCCAAAATCAGCCGAAAGCGTCGCGTCTACGCCTTGCGTTTGCAAATCGTAGATCGCGGGGACGTAATACCATGCGAATAGGCCGCCCGAAATCAATACGATCGTAGCGATAAGCGCGACGGCAAGCCGCCGATCGCCTATCCAAAATCGCCATATTTCGTAGGCTACGCTAAAAACCAGCGCGGCGCTTACGCAGATCGAGTAGCGGCGAAATATCTCGCTCATCAACCGCCCCGAATCAAAAACGCCGATCGCCTCGTTGTCCATATAAAGCGCCGCTTTGAATACGACGGGCGCGACGAACGCGCCAAGCGTAAGCGTGGAACCAAGCATAACGCCCAACAAAACGATATAAAAACTTTCAACGAAGATTTTTATTTGCATAGTTTTCCTTAAAAAACAAATCCTAACGAGAGGTTAAAAGCGATCTCGCTATCGTTCCACCTTTGCGGTTCGATCGACGGTTCTTTACCCTTTCGATCGACCTGCCATTCGCGGTTGAAATAGCTTATCTCAAAGCGCGTTCTAAAACCGCTTTGGCTGGTAACGTAAAAGCCGATCGCGCCGCCGTAAGATAGCTCCGTAAGCGTATTGGTTTTGGAGTAGGCGTTGCCAAACCCTACGGATGCTTTAATATATGGATAGCCGTCAAAAGGCGCGTAATCGCGTAGGCTAGGCGCTACAAAGGCGTATCCAAATTGCGCCTCGTCGATCATTCTGTCGGTTATAAGCGTCAATGATAGCTGATCGCTCTGCGAATTGAACTGATAGCCGCCAAAGAGCGCGAGCCGCCAATGCTCGCTATTGCGTCCGTCGCGATCGTAAAAGACCCTAGAGCCTATCGCGCTAATCTCGCTCGCGGCAAAGGCGAAAGATTGTAAAAGAACCGCTAACAGAATCGTCCGCAAAAAATCCTCCAAAAATCAAGCGCATATTGTAGCGCCCGCGAGCAACCAGATAAAAATCGTCAAGCGCTAAAAGAATATGATATAAAAAAGCCGATATTACATAAAACTTTAGAAAGGTAAAACGTGTCGGAGCTAGAGCGCCCAAAGTTATACGCGGGGACGTTTGGGGCAAAAACCTCGTCGATCGCAAAAAGCATAGCGGACTTAGCCCAGCGGGAAAAAGTCCATCCCGCAAGCGTCGATTTCGATCTTTTGAAAGTTTCCACCTACGTCAAAGAACCGATCAAAGACGAGTTCGCGCCGCTTACCAAAGCGCATTTAGAAAAGATGCGCAATAAGGAGTATCTGCTCGATCCAAAGCTGCAATTCGCGCAGGAGTACGAAGTTCGTTTCAAGCCGCTGGCTGCGCAACCGTTTAAGTTTGGGATCGCTTTGAACGTGGATAAGTTTCGTAGCGCGGCTTACGTTACTCTAAAGGCAAAATCAATCGTCAAGGCGGGAACGGACGCGGCGCGGCTTTTCTTGTATTTCAATAAAATAAAACTAAGAAACAACATACTGATCTATCTGCAAGACGAAGGGCTTAGAGCCGCAGTCGGACTTTTGGCGCAAAAGGCAAACGGCGAGCCTTTTAGCGAGGATATTAGCTTCGCGCTCTGCTCTTGGATCGCGCCTACCGAAACGATCGACGAGCGGTTGATCTGGCGCTACCGCGAAAAGATTAAGCGCGAAGAGGAGGGCGATCGGATCAACTACGCCGAACGCGGCTTTGTTTCGGGCGTTCAAAAGGGCGAAACGTTAATCGAACATATTCTGCCAAAACAGGGAACGGCGGGACGCTCTTTTGACGGGAAGTTTATCGCCGCGCCCGAACCGAAAAGCGAAGGCGCGCCTGATTTCGCGACTGACGCGGCGACGATCGAGATCAAAGAGGAGGCGGACAAAAAGCTATTTATAGCCAAAGAGGACGGCTACGTCAAGTTAGAGGACGGCGTTTTGTCGATCGACAAAACCATCACGCTAAGCGAAGTATCGCTGAAATCGACGGGAAACGTCTGCGCGGGACTGGATAAGGGCGTAAAAATTTCGATCGAAGGCAAAGACGCATCCGAAGAGGTCATAGGCGCTGATATGGTCGTCGAAGCGAGCGAAATCTACGCAAACGGAAGCGTGGCAAGCGCCGCGCTGGTAACGGCTGATAAGATCGCAATTAAAGGGCAGACGCACCAAAAAAGCGAGCTGATCGGCAAACATATAGAGGTTAACGTTTTACGCGGAAAAGCGCAGGGCGAAGAGGTATTCGTTCGATCGCTAGAGGGCGGATACGTTCGATCGATCCGCGCCGAGGTTGAACAGGCGGTCGGCGGCGAAGTGAAAGCCAAAACGATCAAGGCGAATAACCTACGCGGAAAGGTTGTTTTACAGGCGACAAACTCGATCGTAGTTAGGCAGGTTAGCAAGGGAGAAAATCGATTGATTATCGATACGAGTTTGGAAGAAGAAGAGAGTAAGGAGATAGCCGAAGCCAGAGCGCAGATCGACGATTATAGATCGCAGATCGAAGATCTAAGAAAAGCTAAAGACGCAAACGCCGCGTATTTAGCCAAAAATCTAAACGCTTTTAAGCAGATTCAAGAGAAGACGTTTGAAGATCGTAAGGCGGGCAGAGTTACGGGCGAGGTCTTTTTGAAGATGGCTAGAGAGTATAAAGCCGCCCAAAAAAAGCTAGACGACCAGGAAACGCAGATCGGCTATTTGAGTATGCAGATTAAAAATAAAAAAAGCGAACTGGAACGCTTTGACAAACTGGTTTTAGAGGCAAGCGTCGCCAATGAAAGCGGAATATGGAAAGGGCATAACGAGGTTATTTTCAAATTGCCGTTTTTGGGGCGCGAATATACGCAAAATATCGACGAAGGAATGCGCGTCAAACGGATCATATTAAAAGAGTCTCAAGACGAAGGCGAATACGAGATTAAACTCTCGTTCGCGTAGGTTTTTGCTAAAGGGCGTTATAAGCGATCGCCAAGTCGCCTCTCTTTAATTTATTTACCTTTTCCGTAAGATTTACTAATGGCGATATAGA
>JAISRI010000039.1 GCA_031273735.1 Helicobacteraceae bacterium | reverse complement strand
CAATAAAGCGATCGCGGACTATACGCAAGCGATCAAGATTGATCCAAAATCTGCCGACGCCTACACTAATCGCGCCGCAGTTTATGCTGGTTTAGGCAATACAAGCAAGGCGATCACAGATTATACGCAAGCGATCAAGATCGATCCAAACTTTGCAACAGCTTACTATAATCGTGGAAACGCTTATGCTGATTTAGGCGATTACAATAAAGCAATCGCCGATTTTAATCAAGCGATTAAGATCAATCCAAACTATGCGAATGCTTACACTAATCGAGGATATGCTTACGAAGAATTAGGCAATACAAACAAAGCGATCGCGGACTATACGCAAGCGATCAAGATTGATCCAAAATCTGCCGACGCCTACACTAATCGCGCCGCAGTTTATGCTGATTTAGGCGATTATGAAAGAGCGATCGTAGATTTTGATAAAGCAATCGAGATCGATCCAAACTATGCAAGGGCTTACTACAATCGCGGAAACGCTTATGCTGATTTAAGCGATATAAATAAAGCGATTGCAGATTATTCGCAGGCGATTAAGATCAATCCAAACCATACGATGGCTTACGGTAATCGCGCCGCCGCTTACGCCGAGCTTAAAGATTACAAAAAAGCGACGCAAGACGCTAGAAAAGCATGCGAGTTAGGCGATTGCAAAGTATTGAAATATCTAGGCGAAAATAAGCTAATTCACGACTAAAAAAGGAGTAAAAATGGATGCAAAGTTTATGTCGATCGTCGCTAAATTAGCGGCGGATCATGGTAAGGATACGTTGCTTGACGCAATTAAAACAAAAGCTCTTTTGAGCGACTACGCGCAACAAGGCTTTGAAAAAGAACGGCGCTTATTGCTAATCGCAATCGAAGCGGGAGCGGCGCAAGAGATCGCAAACGCTAACGATTTAGAGGTTTGCAAAGAGATACAAACCCGCCTCTTAAATCAAGAGCGATTGATAGACGAAAGTTTAGCGGCGGAAGTCGTCGATCTTTTGGCGCTTGTTTTGCGCGGCGATCGGAACAAATCGATCGTAACGCCGCCGCAACAGTCGCAAAACACGAACTATTACCAACAAAGCGGCTATTCGCAAGCCGCGCAAAATCCGTCTGTGGAATATGTGGGGTTTTGGGCGCGATTTTTAGCGAGCATTATTGATAATGTTTTGCTTACGGCATTTGTATTGGTTTTGATACTAGGCGCAGTTGGTTTCTTTGATTCTATGAGCGACAAAGAGATTGAAATATTCGAGTATTTCATAAGCGCCGCCGTCTCGCTTATTTACGTATTGGGTTTTTGGACAAGCAGGCAAGCCACGCCCGGCAAGATGGCGCTAAAAGCGAAAATTGTCGACGCGCAAACGCTTGGAAAACCTACGGCGGCGCAATTTGTAGGCAGATATATTGCCTATAGCCTTTCCGCTATTCCGCTTTGTTTAGGTTTTCTATGGGTTGCGTTTGACGCGCGCAAACGGGGCTGGCACGATATGTTGGCTGGAACGCTAGTGATTAAAGATAACGGGCAACCTTTGCAATATGGAACGCAACAGCCGCAAAACCGCTCAAATAGCGTTATTATAATTTTACTTGTAACTTTTGCGGCTTTTGTCGTCATTCTAGGCATTATTGCCGCCGTTGCTCTTCCTAGATTTTCGGGCGTTCAAGACGACGCGATGATAGCCGCCGAAAGGTCTGGTATTGGCTCCGTCAGATCGTCTCTTCAAGCCATACGCGGACGCGCCATATTATATCTAGGCAGAGGCGTTACGATGAAAACGCTGGATTGTTATGGCAACCAACATACCGTTACCATACTTCCATATAGCGACGCCGCTCCAAACGACGAAAAACGCCTTAATAAATCGGGTTATCCAAATAGCTTAAGCGTGCGCTCGTGGCGCGATCCTACTCCGTCGCGCGCTTCAAGCGGCGGCGAATGTTCGACGGCGTTAGCGCTTGTTCTTGAACCTGAAGGACGCGAAGGATATACCACCGAAGCGTATGGCTCGCAAACGATAATCAGAGGACCCGCTACGGGAAGCGGCGGCGTTACCGATCCAAACGCGGAATTAAACGTCGATAAATGCTGGCTTTACGATCCTGCGTCGGGAAACATAACGCTTGCAACCAATTGCGCTCGCAGATGATCCAAATATAAACAAGAAAAGAGAAAATGGACGCAAAGTTTGTATCGATCGTAGAGCGATTAGTCGCCGATCACGGTAAAGAGGCGCTGTTTAACGCGGCGAAAAGTAAGGCGCTTTTGAACGACTACGCGCAAAACGAGTTTGAAAAAGAACGGCGCTTATTGCTAATCGCAATCGAAGCGGGAGCGGCGCAGGAGATCGCAAATGCGAGCGATCTAGCGGCGTGCAAAAAACGGCAAATTCGCTCTTTGCGCGACGATCGGTTTATAGACGAAGCTATGGCTACCAAAGTCGTCGATCTATTAGCGCTTGTTTTGTGCGCCGATCGATTTACTCCAATTACCGCGTCAACGCCTCAATCGCAATCTCAAAATCAGCCGCTTTCTCAACAGATATACGTTCAAACAAATCTTAACGCTAATGTTCCAAAATCCGGCGTTATAGATTGGGTAAACAACGCGATAAAAACGATTTTAGGGGTTGGAATCGGCGTAATCAGCGGCGTGATTGTCGGTTTTGCCGTTGGGTGGATATTGTTTGTTGTTGTTTATTATGTCGCTTCAGATGGACTGTTGCCTTGGGATAACTATTTTGGAACAGCTCTTTATATGAAAGCTGAAAGCGCGAGAAGAACCGCAAAAGTAGGAGCAATAAGCGGCATTATAGCCGGTTTAATTACGGCGTTTTATGTTGGATATAAGTGTTTGCCAGCCAAAGTAAAAAACAGCGTCAAAAATTGGTGACTAAATAAAGGATAAGAATGGACGCAAAGTTTGTAGCGATCACGCAAAAAATAGTAGCCGATCACGGTAAGGATACGTTGCTTGACTCAATGAAAGTAAAAGCTCTTTTGAACGACTACGCGCAAAACGAGTTTGAAAAAGAGCGGCGCTTATTGCTAACGGCGATCGAAGCGGGAGCGGCAAGAGAGATTGCAAACGCAAACGATCTAGCGGCGTGCAAAAAACGGCAAATTCGCTCTTTGCGCGACGATCTGTTTTTCTCTATAGATAAAACGTCGGCGACGGAAATTATCGATCTATTGGCGCTTGTTTTGCGCGCCGATCAGAGTAAATCGGCATCTAAAAAAGAGACGATCTTTTTGTGGTCTGGCTATGCTATTATTGCTATTGCGTTTTGGGCGTTTAACAAATATGAAGAAAATCGCAATCACACAAGTGCGCTTTTTAATAGCGCCTATGAAGCCAATGAACTTAAAGATTACAATAAAGCGATCGAGCTGTATACGCAGGTAATAGAGCTTAAATCCGATTGGATACAAGCCATCAAGAGCGATCCAAACTATGCAAATGCTTACAATAATCGCGGAGTCGCTTACTATAAGTTAGGAGATTACAAAAAAGCGATCGTAGATTTTGATAGAGCGATAAAGATCACTCCAAACTATGCCTATGCTTACGCTACTCGCGGAGTCGCTTACTATAAGTTAGGAGATTACAAAAAAGCGATTGTAGATTTTGATAGAGCGATCGAGATCGATCCAAATCATACCTACCTTTACGATATTCGCGGACGCGCTTACTATGATTTAGGAGATTACAAAAAAGCGATTGTAGATTTTGATAGAGCGATCGAGATCGATCCGAACTACGCCGATGCTTACAATAATCGCGGACGCGCTTACTATAATTCAGGCGATTATTCCAAAGCGATCGAGGATTATACGCAAGCGATCAAGATCGATCCAAACTATGCAAATGCTTACAATAATCGCGGAATCGCCTACGATGATTTAGGCGATTATGAAAGAGCGATCGTAGATTTTGATAAAGCAATCGAGATCGATCCAAACTATGCAAATGCTTACAATAATCGCGGACGCGCTTACTATAATTTAGGCTACTATGAACAGGCTAGCGCCGATTATGAACAGGCGATCGACGATTACGATCGAGCGATCAAACTCGATCCTAACAATGCGAGTCTCTATAACTCTCGCGGGTGGACGTATGTTTTATGGGGGAAATATAAAAAAGCGCTTGTCGATCTTGACCAAGCGCTTAATCTCGATCCGAATTTCGCGCACGCCTATCATAGCCGAGGAGACGCTTACGCCTATTTAAGAGAATATAGAAAGGCAATCGTAGATTTTAGTAAGGCGATCCATTTTTTTAACAAAGCCAAAACGATCGATAAAATAAATCTTGCGCTTGCTTACTGCGATCGCGGCAGAACTTATAAAAAGCTAGGCGATACAACAAAGGCGGCGGCGGACGAAAAAGCGGCACAAACTATTGGAAGCTGCGATCTATCAAAAGCGTTTGGAAATTAAACGGCGGCTATAAAATAACGCGCGATTTTCTCATAGGTATTACCGCTCGCGGTTTCGCCGTATTTGGATTCCCGCCTTCCTCCGCGAAGCGCCCGCTCCAATGCCTCGCGAAAGTAGCGAGGCACGAAGGAACGGAGGAGCGCAAGGCGCGGAGGATTAACGCTTCTTACGGGAAGCTATCGCTACGTAGCGGGAATGACTGAATGCGACGTTTTACCTTGTTAAAGGCGGGTTTAGGAATGCGTTGATCCTATCGTTTATTTAATGAAACTAGCAAATGCAGTCATTCCCGCGACGGAGCGATAGGCGCTCCCCAGCCGTCAATCGCGAAGGAAGGCGGGAATCCAAATACGGCGTTAGCCATGTGTATTCAAAACCTACAACTATTAAGGGATCAGCGCTTCGCGCTATTTGGATTCCCGCCTTCGCGGGAATGACTACGTTTGTAGGGTTCGCTGAAAATGCGTAAGATTTCTGAATACATTGGGTTTTCTAATTTGGATTCCCGCCTTCCTCCGCGTAGCGATAGCTTCCGCAGGAAGCGGCAATCGCGGAGGATTGACGCGCGGGGACGCGCTACGCTAAAGTCGCGGAATGACGGCGTTTGTAGGATTTGTTGAAAATGCGTAAGTTTTCGGAGCTTCGTTTGGTTTTTGACGAAGAAGCGTCGCGACAATAATCGAGTTACTGACGCGACTTTTGCAGATTATATCTTGCCCGCCGATCCTAACACTTTCATTCGCTCGGTTAGCATCGCTACAACGGCGGCGCGGGCGGGTTTGAAGTAGTTGCGCGGATCGATCTCGCTTGGCTGTTCTTTGACCACTTTGCGCACTTGCGCCATAAACGCGATTCTTAGATCGGTATCGGTATTGACCTTGTTGATCCCGCCTTTGATCGCAAGCTCTAAGAAGTTTGCGGGAACGCCTTTTGAACCCTTTAGATCGCCGCCCGTATTTTCAAAGCTTGCGCGAACGTCGTCGGGAATAGAGCTTGCGCCGTGTAGCACAAGCGGAATGCCCGCGCGTTTTTTCACCTCTTTTAGCAATTCAAACTCTAATTTTGGTTCGCCCTTAAACTTAAACGCGCCGTGGCTCGTGCCGATCGCCGGCGCGAGATAATCCACGCCGCTTTCTTTGACAAACTTTTGCGCTTCGTCGGGATCGACAAGCGAGGCGTTTTTGCCTTCGACGACGATATTATCCTCGATTCCCATCAGCCGCCCAAGCTCCGCTTCCACGCCAACGTCAGCCGCGTGCGCGACCTTGACGACCTCTTTTGTGATCGCCAAGTTTTCTTCAAAGCTATGGTGCGAAGCGTCGATCATCACGCTAGTAAAACCATGCCTGATCGCGTAAACGCACGATTCAAAAGAGGTGCCGTGATCAAGATTGAGCGCTACGGGAATATGCGGATATTTATCGCTTAAAGTTTTCACGATCGCGTAAAGCATATCCGCGCCCGCGTATTTAATTGCGCCCTCGCTACACTGAACGATAATCGGCGAAGAGTTTTTATCCGCCGCTTCAAAGATCGCCTGAGCGATCTCCATATTGTTGAAATTAAAAGCGCCTACGGCGTAGCCGCCGTTATGCGCCTTTTGCAATAATTTTGCGCCGCTTATTAACATCTTCGCCTCCTTAAACTTTTCCGCCAATTAACGTTTTATTTTTCGTATGAGATTTTCGCTTTAGCCTTAAGATCGGCGATCTCTTTTTCCCGCGCCTCTTGGAACTTTTTGGCTTTCGCGCTCTCCTTTAGCCGATCCGCAATATCGTTGAATGGAATCGTTCCCGCCGCCTTACGATCGGTAACAAGAATAACGTGATAGCCAAACTTGCTTTTAACCGGCGTTTTGGTAATCTCGCCGCTTTTCAGCGCAAACGCCGCGTCGGAAAACTCTTTTACCATACGTTCTTCAGAAAAATAACCCAAATCGCCGCCGCGTTCGGCGCTGCCTTTATCGGTCGATTTTTCTTTAGCGAGTTTTTCAAATTCCGTTTCCAACTCCTCGCCCTTTTTCTTGCTTAAAGCTTTGATAATGTCTTTCGCGTCGCCCTCTTTTTCGACAAGGATATGACGAGCGCGAACCTGTTCGGGTTGATCTAGCTGCCCTTGCGTCTTTAATTCGTCGTAGTGTTTTTTAACTTCCGCGTCGCTCACGGAGATCGCTTCCCACTTTTTTCTAAGATGAAACGACGCCGCCAACTCTTCCTGTATAATGTTTAGCGCGCGTTTGTATTCCGCGTCCTTATCTACGCCGGACTTTTTTGCCTGTTGCGAGAGCAATTTGCGCTCGATCTCGTCGTCGAGAAACTGCTTTTTCTGCTCGTCGTTAAGCTGTTCGTAGGTTATCCCTTGTTGCGACAAACGAAAATCCGCGTCCTCGCTCGTAATCTTGTCGCCATTAACCGTCGCCAACGTCGCGGCGCTCAAACTTGCGGCAAACGCCGCCAACGCTAACACTCTCTTCACATCAACTCCTTATATTTGATT
>JAISRI010000234.1 GCA_031273735.1 Helicobacteraceae bacterium | reverse complement strand
CTTCGCCCTTTTCTTTATCGACGCAACCGCCGAAAAACCCGACCGATAGCGCTAAAAGCGCCAACACGATTGAACGTTTCATCTTTTTTTGTTCCTTTTTTATTTGATAACCTTAACGGCTCGTTTCAAAGGCTTTTGCCGAATATCAATAGCGCTCGCGCCGTCCTTTATTATAAAACGGCGAGGCGCCTGCTGGCGACGTTAATACAATATAGCGCCAAAAATAATAGCCAATTCGCAATCCTTAGACTCGACCCCTTTGCACGACTTTTCAAAATCCTCGATAAATTTCGTTCGACGTTTGCACTCTGCGCCTTCCTTATCTTTTTCGCATGCTTCATCGGCGCTAAGAGTATTCGCTTTTAACGCAAGAGCGATGGACTTTTTCTTATCCGCTTCGACGTTTAACTTTTTATCGCCTTCTACGTAGGCAAGCGATAATATACCGCACGACTTTGCGTAGTCGTTTCCGCACGATTTTTCAAGTAGCTTAAAAGCCTCTTTTTGATTGCCTTTATCTTTCAAAATCGTTTCGGCTTCCTTAAACTGCTCTTCGCCCTTTTCTTTATCGACGCAACCGCCGAAAAACCCGACCGATAGCGCTAAAAGCGTCAACACGATTGAACGTTTCATCTTTTTTTGTTCCTTTTTTATTTGATAACCTTAACGGCTCGTTTCAACGGCTTTTGCCGAACCAGATTTTTTTCCTTTCCGCGTAATTTTCGCTTTAATTTATATCGCCCTTAATCGTTGCGATTGAAACGTTTTCTAACTTACGTTCTTTAAGCGCGTCCACAAGTTTAATAAATGACGAGAAACGGCTTTCTTTATCGGCGCGAATAATGATCATATCGGCGCGATTCATACTATCCAGCCGTATTAGAAGCGTATAAAAATTAACGGGCTCTTTATCCATAAAAAATTCGTCGCTTTCGTTAATTGCGATCTCGACGCGCTTCTGCCCTTGCGCGGGAGTTTGCGGCAACGTAGTTTTCGCCTCTGGCAGGGCGACTTTAATCGCCCCCTGCGAAATAAAAGTCGCCGTCGTTAGCACGATCGCCAATAAAACAAGCATAATATCGATAAACGGAATAACGTTTATGGAATCAATTCGTTTTAGACGCATCGATCTCTTCCCATTCGGCAAGTAGCGACTCGGCTTTCGCAAGCAACAAGTTATACGCGATCGACGAAGGGATCGCCACGGCAAGCCCCGCTGCGGTCGCTTTAAGCGCGAGAGCCAAGCCCGTCATAAGCGCCCCCGCGTCCAAGCCCGCCATATCGCTCGCAATGTCGATAAACGCGAACATAACGCCAAAAACGGTTCCTAATAAACCGACGTAAGGCGCGTTTGTGGCGATTGTGGCGATGATCGTTAGCCGTTTATTCAGCGCGATTTCAAGGCGCGTTCGGCTTGCAAAATCGCCGATTTTAACGCCGTAGTAGAAAAATATACGTTCGATCGCCGCCCACAGCGCGATCAATCCCATAACGCCCAAAACGCCAAACGCGATCCACTCTACAAGCTCTCTATCCATCAATTTCTAGCCTCTCGATGCGAGTTAATATATTTGGATGCGATTCGTTCCAAAGAGCGTATATCGGGTATTTTCTAGGATAGGATCTATTTTCGATAACAAGTTTGGTAAGCGCGCTTTTAAGATCGGCTTTATCGGTTAGCTTCGCCCCGTAGACGTCTGCGGCAAACTCTGCCCGCCTGCTAAAAGCGTTAATAAACGGACGAGCAAAAAAGACGATCGGCTCTATAACGATTAACAAAAACGCAACAAGAATATAGATTTTTTGCGGCAGATTCAGGGCTTCAAAAGCGACGTAAAAGTTTTCGCCGACAAACCCCAAAAGCGCAAAGGCGCTAAACAGAACGATTCCGATCGCGCCAATGCGCTTAAAAATATCTTTATGCTTAAAATGTCCAAGCTCGTGCCCTAAAACCGCCAATATCTCCTTTTCGCTCAGCTTCTCGATCAGCGTATCGTAAAGAGCCACACGCTTTGTTTTACCAAGTCCCGCAAAGTAAGCGTTTAGTCGCGCGTCGCGCTTAGCCGCGTCAATCTTAAAAACTCCTTTAGCGCTAAAGCCCGCTCGATCCAAGAGCGTTTTAATCTTTTCTCCAAGCGGTGTGTCGTCGATCGGCTCAAACTTGTTGAATAGCTTTGCAAAAAGCGGAAGCAAAAGATTAACGACAACAACAAAAAGCATGGAAAAGATAAAAGCGTAAAGCCACCAGTATCCTTGAAAACTAAAATTATCAGGGATTGCAAAAGTAATTAAAAACGCTATAATGAAAACAATGGTTAATTGTTTAATAAAATCCGTAAAAAATAGCTTTTTGGTCGATTTATTAAAACCGAATTTTTGATCTATTCTAAAGGTTTCATAATAGCGAAAAGGCAGATGTAAAATCGAGTTAATTATTAAATAAAAAGAGATAAAAAACGCCGCTTTGAACCCGCTATCGCTAATTAGCGCGTTAAGTTGGTTAAAACCCCAAAAAATCCACAAAACCAAGCAAAATAGCGAGTAGAGACGCCCAAAAATCCCTAACCGCAAACTCTCGATCTGATAATCCGCCGCCTTTAGCCAATCCTCGTCGGATAGTAGCGCGGCTTTTTCTCCGCGCGTTCTTTTGATATAACCAATTTGCGCGATCGTTATCGCTAGATCGACCGCCATATACGCCGAGTAAAACGCGACAAGTATCCAAACAAAACCCAAAAACGTCCCTTTTTCGTAAAATTTGAACTCATTTTATTATTTTAGAGCTTCGGCTTGATACAATGCGCCCTCAAAATGGATAAATCGCGGGCGGGATTGTCGAATAATGGAGAAAAATGGCGCTGGTCGA
>JAISRI010000231.1 GCA_031273735.1 Helicobacteraceae bacterium | reverse complement strand
TGTGAGGAGTTTCAAATGTCGTAATTTTCGGTGGGGTTTTACTTGCAAAAACTTTTTTTTTCGCTTGATCGCGAACGAATGGGGGCGGCCGCAATTAAATCCCCCCCCCCCCCCCCCGTTAGGGAGCTAAAAAACATCCTTGCTCTTGTCGCCGCCGCGCTGATCGGCGCGTTGGGTTTTAGCGGTTGCGTTAGCCATTATGTCGACGATTTCACGGTGGCTTCTAGCCAAAACGTGCGCAATCTTCAATACGAAACGATAGGCGAGAAATCGGCTTTGGCGACGGGTAGCTCTTGCGTTCATTTCATTTTCGGGTTTCCGATGGGTCGGCTAGACGAGCGCATTCAACACGCTATGGACGACGCAATACGAAATGGGCGGCGCGTCGGCGGCTTGGACGGCGATCTGCTTGTGAATGTCAGAATCGCTCACTCCGAGTTTAGCGTATTTTTCTATGGCAACGATTGCATTACGGTTACGGGCAATCTAGCCAAATTATAAAATTGGCGGCGGCTAGTTTTTTGATTTTCGCGAAATCGCGATCTATGAAACCTAGCTTTAAGCCGTTTTGACTAAACTAACGTTCGCGCTTGTGTTATGCAAGCGAAATTATTTAAGGAGTCTCGATGAACAAAGTCTTCGTTAGCGCCGCTCTTGCGGGCGCTTTAGCTACCAGCGCGTTCGCGCTTTTCGACGGTCAATACGGCGGCGCTCGCTACACGGCTTCCGGTTGTGGTCTTGGCAATCTGCTTTTCGCTCAAGAAAAGCCCAACGATCTAGTTATGCAGGTTCTTGGCGTAACCGTAAACGGCACGGGTTCCGGCGCGTATGCCGTTACCACAGGCACTAGCGGCTGCAACGCGGCGGGCGTATTTGCAAGCAACGAGAAGCTAAACGGCTTTACGAACGACAACCTCGATCGTCTAGCCGCAGACGTAGCTAAAGGCGAAGGCGAAACGCTCGACGCTTTTGCGGATCTCGCCGGCATAAGCGATAAACCCGCTTTCTTCGCGGCGGCGCAAGCTAATTTCGGCAAGATCTTCACCGCTGAAAACATCACGGCGGGCGAAGTTTTGGCAAATATGGACGCGGTTCTCTAAGAACGGCGTTTGCGCGGAGGGGGGCGACCCTTTCCGCGCTTTTTAATGTATGAGGCTTTTTCTACTACTTTTTTTCCCGATCATTTTGTTTGCGGGCTACGCGCAAGAGCTTAAAACCAAAGCGATTGAACTCGATATAGCAAACCAAAAAGAGTGGCTTGCCGTTACGGGCTATAAAAGCGCCCTTTTGGGCGGTTTTGAAAACGAAATCGACGATCGCCGCTATTTTTTGGCAAAAGACGGCAAAACAAACCCGCAAAGCGAGCTTTTGGCTACGATCGACTCCTTTTTTGTTCGCGGTTTCGACGGCAATGAAAGCCTCGATACGCGCTGTATCTACAAAGCGCGGTGGAACTACCTCAAAGAAACTTTGCCGATCGACGAAAGCCGTTTAGAAAACGTCGCGTGCGATCTCTTCGATCATTGGTATGGCGGCGTTAGCGGCGATCGTCTGATTTTGGTATTTACGGCGGCGTATATGAACAATCCCGCCTCTATGTTCGGACATACCTTTTTGCGCGTCGATCGAAACGACAGCGTTAACGCGCTGACTAGCTACGCGGTTAATTACGCGGCGGATATGCCGCCCGACGAAAACGGATTCGTTTATTCGATACTCGGTTTAATGGGCGGCTACAGCGGATACTTTTCCGCGTTGCCATACGCCGAAAAAGCCAAAGAATACGGCAATTTGGAAAACCGCGATATATGGGAGTTCGATCTGAACTTTTCGCGCAAAGAGATCGACAGGCTTCTATTTCGCGCTTGGGAGCTTAGTTATTTCGCGCGCGATTACTATTTTTTCAAAGAAAACTGCTCTTTTGTGTTGTTGGAATTGTTGGAATACGCCAAAGGCGATTCGGATTTTACCTCGCGTTTTCACGGCTTTGCCGCGCCGATCGACACCGTAAGGGCGGTTATAAACGCGCCCGATATGTTAAAAAGCGCGGTTTTTCGCCCCGCTCGCGCTACGCGGATTTTGCATTTGGCTCAAAGCGGCGACAAACGAAGCGTTGATACGGCGCTCGCTCTTTCTTACGGCAAAATCTCGCCCGCAGAGGCGATCGCCGCTCTCGATAAGGAAGAGGCGATCGCGGCGTTTAATTTGGCGATGGAGTATTGCGAATATCTAAACGTCAAAAATGAGATCGATTACGATCAATATAAAGCCAGCTATTTCGCGCTGATGGCGGCGCGAAGCTCGCTTGGGATCGCTCGAGACCCGCCAAAGCCGATCGTCGCGCCGCCGCGTCCCGATCAGGGGCATATGATCTCTCGCGTAGCGCTTGGCGCGGGTTACGATAACGAGGATAAACCAAGCGTTAATTTTAGAGTCCGTCCAAGCTATCACGATATTGTCGATCCGCTTGCGGGCTACGCGGCGGGAAGCTCGATTAGCGCGGGCGATCTGTGGATTCAACACGCCGACGACAAGACGCGAATCCGAAAATTTACGGTAATGAACATCGAAAGTTTCGCGATCAGAGATCGATTTTTCAAGCCGATCTCGTGGCGCGTAGATTTGGGCTGGCGCGATAACCCGCCGAGTTTGCCAAGCGGCGGTTATGGCTATTTCAAAGGCGGGGCGGCTCTTTCGTGGGGAAGCCAGAGGGCGATCTTTTATCTTGGCGGCGATATGGAGGCGCAAACGGGTAAAAAACTGCGCGACGATCGGGCGTTTTACGCGGGCGGTTCTGCGGGAGCGATTCTGAGTCCGAGCGATCGCCTGCGCGTTCGTTTTGAAGCAAAACGCGATTACGATCTAACCGACGATAACGCAGCGCGGACGAATGTTAAGTTAGATTCTAGTTACGCGCTTGAAACCAATCTTGCCGTTCGACTAGAGTTCGCGGGCGAAAAACGAGGGGAGGCGGAGCTAAATGAGGCTTTTTTATTTATCGATTATTTCTTTTAGTTTAAGCGGTTGCGCTTCGTTTTTTTTTCACCCCGATAAGATCGTCCGCGCCGATCCGTCGTTTTTTGAAGTCGATTACGAAACGCGGACGATCGAGACAAAAGACGGGCAAAAACTTTATGCGTGGTATCTCAAAGCCGAAAATCCTCGCGCTTTGATCCTTTTTTTTCACGGCAACGCGGGCAACGTTAGCGAACATCTGCCCAACGTTTATTGGCTGCCCAAGCGCGGTTTTAGCGTTTTGTCGATCGACTATCGCGGATATGGCGCTTCTAGCGGGGAGCCTTCCATAGAGGGGCTAATAACCGACGTTCAAACGGCGATCGAATACGCCTTAAACGAGTTCGACGGCGTAGAGATCGTTATATTCGCGCAATCTTTAGGCGGCGCGGTAGCCATAACGGCAAGTTCGTCGTATAAAGATAAGATCGCCGCGCTGATTACCGAAGGCGCTTTTTCTAGCTATGAAACGATCGCCAAAGAGGTTGCGAAGCGTTCGCTTTTGGGCTATTTCGTTCTGCCGTTTTTGGGCGGCGTAGTCGATAAAAAATACGATCCGATCGAAAATATCGCCGCGCTAGAAGGCTTGCCGATTTTGATCATTCACGGCGATCGCGATCCTCTAATCGCGCCTAACCACGCCCGCGCGTTATTTGACGCCGCCAAAGAGCCGAAAGAGTTAAAAATTATTTTTAACGGCGGTCATATCGGCTCTTTCGCTACGGATCGCGAGCGGCGCGATCGTTTTGCCGAAATCATCAAAGCGCTGATCGATGAAAAATAGCCGATTTAAGGCGGTTCAGTTATTTTGCGATTTGGAGATCAACTTTGGCGAAACGAGTATAACGGGCGGAATGTGATGAGCGGTGTGCGAAGCTACCGCGTTGGCTGAAACGCAAACGCTTTTTCCGACAAGTTTTTCAAGAAGCTCAAAGTTTATCTCTCCCGCTTAAGACCGAGATTTGCCAAGCGTCGCCAAGTAGCATAATTTTTACGCTTTGGCTCTTGTAAGCCGCTCCAGAATCCATAATTTTCTTTGATTTTGCAAAATTATAGCTTTTAGGCGGTAGGTTTCGTAAAGCGTCCGTCGTATGGCTAGTCGCGATCAGCGCAAAATCGCGGTTTTTTGATTTAAGTCCTTGAAATATCCTAAAACGCCGGTCGTTTTTAAGCTAATTTGTAGCACAATATCCCGCTTCAATCTATTAAGATGAGAGGAGTTTCAAATGTCGAAATTTTCGGTCGGGTTTTACTTGCAAAACCTATTTTCTTCGCTTGATCGCGAACGAATGGCGGCGGCCGCGATTCCCTGGGGGGGCGGCGCCCGCGCGGGGGGGGG
>JAISRI010000082.1 GCA_031273735.1 Helicobacteraceae bacterium | reverse complement strand
GCTATGCAAGGGCGTTTTAAGCACCTTTTCAAGAGCGAAAACGCGCATATTCTCGATCTATGGCAGAAAAATGTCGATGCGCAATGGGACTACCTGCGCCGCCGCCAAGACGCGGGAGTCTGATTTTATTTGACTTGAAGTAGCGCAATGATAACGCCGATCGCGTTTTGCGATCGGCTTGTCGCATTTAGTTAGCGCCACGCTCGCTAAAGTTGTGCCGTAATCCAATTTTAAGCCTATATCCGCTATGCTTGTCCTATCTTAAAAAGGAGGCATCCAAACATGCGATCTTTAGTTTCATTCCCTCGTTTGTGGGGGGGGGGGGGGTATAACTCCCTAATAGTCGCGCCAAAAGGCGTATTTTTTTTCTTTCGGGTTAGCCTGTTTGTTCCATTGCTTGTTGCAAGCTTTGCGTTGATCGGTTGTGGTAGCTCAAGTAGCGGATCAGGCGGAGATAGCCCATATGAGTCCGATTATCGAAACGATAACGTACCGCTTACGTTCGAGCTGATTTCAACAAGATTTCCCGCTCCAACTATGTCAAGTATTTTGCGTACTCGCAATTCGCTAAGGTTTTCCCCCCGCGTCCGCAGGCGCTAAAACGGAATTTGAAACCGCGCTCGTTGCCGGCGACGAAAGCGGTAAGCAGTTTACGATCGGTTACAACAGCGGTTGTCCAAGCGGAGCTACTCATTATAAAAATAGTTCTCTGCCTTTTTTATATAAACTCGCTTGCGCTATGGTGCAAGACGAGAGAGTGTCTTTATCTGTTGATGGCACTGGCGATATAGTTCCGAGTATTACCAAATTTGAAGAAATCTTCGGCGCGATCAATGGCAGGACAGACGCTATTAGTTATCGCATTAATGGAGAAGTTTATATCTCGTCGGGCTTAAACTATCAAAACGCGCTCGAACAGCGCGGGTTTTTATGTAGCGGCGATAGAATTACGCATAATTTCACGCTTTCCTGCGAAAGGGAAGGTTCAACGTACTCCTATAGCGTGAGCTTATATACTGGAGATTCGCTCTTTTTTGCATATGGCGGATCGCCAGATACTTACTATGAGTGGCGAATCGTAAGGAAGTAAAATGATTGTAGGGCGGGTATTAAAGCGACAACTTCGGATTAAGCTTCCGCTGACCCGCCTACATTTAATCGATCTGCCCATTCTCGTCATTTCCGCAGAAGTCAATCATTGAGTATCGCAAGATAAAAGTGTCGACGAAATCATTGACTTGTACAATTCCCGCAACGATAAGCGCGCGTCAGCGCTCAATCGCAGAGAAAGGGGGCTATCGCTTCGCTGCGAAAATAACCATATGGCGTTTTGATCGACTTTGCGACGCGTTGTTGAAATTTTAACTAATTAAAAGCGTCGCCTTTATTGATCTTTGGCTATGCTTTGCGCCATCAAAAAGACAAGCGAGAAACTTTTGGGCTGGAATACCGCGTTAAATCTTGACTTCAAACCGCTAGACGCCGCGTTTATAGACGGGCTTTTTTACGCGATCGACGCGATCGGCTTTCTTTATCGTTTCGATAAAAACGGAAAGTTTAAGGACAAAAGACTCGTCGAAAGCCTAGCCAACGCGGTAGCGGTCGATATTTCGGCGGATGGCGACGTGTTGGCGATTAGAGAAAACGTCGCCATTAGTTTTTCGCTAGGGCAAAAGGGCGAATACTCATCAAAGATTTTAGGCTTAAAAGAGATTGTCCGCGCCGCGTTCTGCGGCGATCTATTCGCCGCGATTGATTCGGAAGGTTTTTTGCAGGTTTTTTCGCGCCGCGCCAATTTTTATTCGCTCGCGCCCGTGCTGTTTAGACGACCCGAAGCGCTGTTTTTCAGCCCCGATCGGCGGTTTTTGTTCGCGGCGGAGCGCGATGGATCCGCTATCGTATATGATCTGCTTTTGCATAGAATCGCGCTTGAAATAAAGCCGCCAAAATCCGTGATCGGCGGCGCTTTTTTGCCTAACGGGCAGCTTTTGTTACTTGGCAGAGAGAGCGATATGTTTATCTGTTCGTGGTATGCAAACGGAGCCGCGATCGACTCTATATCGTCGCCTAGAACCTCCCCCGAAGCTCTGATCGTAACTTCGCGCTATGCGCTAGTCGGGCTGGAAAACGGCTCTTTGGCGGCGCTTGATCTGACGCGCAATCATATCGCTAGGTCGTGGCGGCTATTAAACGAACCGATCGCGGCTCTCAAACAGCGCGGCGATTTTATCTTTGTAATTGGCGAAAGAGGCGCGAGCGAAAGCTACGATCTAAGCCAACTTAAAGAATCTTGCGCCTTTGCGATTGACGCTGAGGATTACGACGCGGCAAACGCGCTAATCGCGACAAGCGGTTTTACTTTGCTAAACGCGCCTTTTTGCGAATGGCTCGAACGCGCTTGGGAGGAGAACGTCTATCCTAGCGCCGTTAGGTTTTTGGAAGAAGGTAAAGCCGAGTTGGCAAAAGAGGCGATTTCGCCTTTTTGGGAGGATTTGACAAAGCGCGAGCTTTTTGAAGAGGCGCTACCGCGAGCTACGGAGCTTGGCGAACTGCGCGAGGCTTTCAAAAATCGCCGAATGCGAGAAACGCAAACGCTTTTAAACGCTAATCCAATCTTAAACGAATCTTTATCGGGCAGATTATTCTTTGAAGAGTGGAAAAGCGCCGTCGAAGAGGCGATCGAGCGGATAAAATCGGGCGAAAACGATTTGGCAAAGAAGGCTTTGGAACCGTTTGAAGACGCGCTTGAAAAGGGCGAAACGGCACGCCACATTATCGACTTTCCCGCGTCGTTTATCCACGCTTTGGAGCTTTACAAGACGCGGGATTGGCAAAGTTTTGACGCTTGGTGCGATAAAGAGCCAATTTGTAAAGGATTGCCGCATTTTGAGGAAAAGGCGCGTAAAATCGCCGCTTTGGAGCGCGAAATGCACTCATACGCGGATCGACATTTCTACCAAGCCGCGCTGGATATGGCAAGAGAGCTTAGCGCGCTTGGTTCAAACCCTATCCTAAAAGATCCGATCGCCGCGTTGTTCTCGTTTTTAGAGTCGGCGAAAAATGGTAAGAACGACGCGGCGTTAGCGCTTGCGGCGAAATACCCGTTCTTGACGGACGCGCCGCAGTTTTTATCGGTTTTCAAAGAGAGCGCCGCGCATTTCGAGCGGGCGAGCAAAGCCGCGGAGATTGGCGATAGCCAAGCCGTTTATCTTTTGATTAGCGACGAGGCAAAAAGCCCGCTATTTCTCGATTACTCCGCGCTTCTTTTACGCATAGGTTTTTGCGAGGAGATACGCCGCGTGGTGGTTTCTGGCGCGGTTAATTGGGGCGAAACCTACAAGAATTACGAGCGGTATTTTGGGCGCGATCCGCTTTTGCAACTTGCCTTTAACGCGCAAAATCAGATCGAAACGCTGAAAATTACGCCCGCAAATCGCGCTATTCAAAGCTATTCGTTGATCGGTCTGCCGCGAACGATAATCAGCTTTTACGATCTAGCCAAAAGCGAGCGAAACGACTCGGTTTCTACGCTCACCAACATCGGCTGGACTGTAATCTTGATAATGATCGCTATCATAGCCATTCTTGTTTTTGTGATGCAAAATTGATAACCGCTAAGGTTCAATCCCCAAACGCCGTCATTCCCGCGACTTTAGCATAGCCCCGCTTCTGGGGGCGTAATCGCGAAGGAAGGCGGGAATCCAAAAGGATCAAACGAAATGCCAAAAACTTACGCATTTATCAGTAAAACCGCCGTATTTAGTCATTCCCGCGGAGGCGGGAATCCAAATACGGCCTAGCCGTGCGTATTTCAAAAACTACCAACTGATCAAAGATCAGCGCTTCGCGCTATTTGGATTCCCGCCTACGCGGGAATGACTGCGGTTATTGGTTTTGCTTTGTTTAAGGTAGTTTCAACAATACGACGATTTAAACCAAAAAAAACGACGTATTTCAAACTCGCCTTTAACGCGACAAATCCGCCGCCTTAAGTCATTCCCGCGATCAACGCAAAACGCCAAAACCCCCAAAACCCTCGCTCCCTCCCCCCCATACCCCTCAAAAAACTTTCATAAAACCTTTCAAATCTCAATAGATTTTAAGATTGCCGCTCAATTCTCAATAGATTTTAAGATTACCGCGCTACAATGATCGCCGTCAAACGGCTTGTAAAAGTTAGCTTTGACAATTTCATCTCAAAAGGAGTTTCCTATGGTATCTCAAACCATAAACGAATCTTTCTCCACCGAGAGAGAGAGAGAGAGAGAGAGAGAACGGCTTGCGTCGATAACTCGTCCTTTCTTCGTAGTATTAAGAGCGCTCGCTCTTTAATAGCTTCGGCTATCGCGATTACGGCTTTAACCTTTATAGGTTGCGGCGGCGGAGGCGGTGGCAGTTCTGGAGGAGGCGGCGGCGGAGGCGAATCCACCAAATCAATCGCAATCAGCGGTTCGGCAGGAAGCGTTCCCGTAAGATCTTCATCTTCCATTCTTTCAACAAACGTTACGACAAACGTCGTTCCATTGGCTTTCACTCCACAAGCGGCTGCATTTACGGCTAGTTGCACGTTGGCGTTATCGTCTTCAGAGTGCGTTCTTGTCGGCAAACTGCAAGCGGGATCAAAAGTCTTTAACCTAGCGGGCTTATACCTCCTAAACGACGATCGCTTCGCTCTTGTAGGTTCTTCCTCAAACGGCGACTTCTACACGATCGAGGGCGTATATGACCCTGACGCTAACGGAGGCATAAAAGCGGGTAGCGCAACGATAGGCGGAAACGTGGAAGGAACGCCAATAGTGTTGATCGACGTTAGCGGAGAAGCTACGCCTCCTACGATCGGAGACGCAACGGAAGGGGATTTAGATGATGACAAACAAATTCCCTCCGCTCTACAAGGCGAATGGCTTTTATGCGAAGAGTATCAAAAGTGCGAGAAACTTGTCGTTACCGCGCTAGGCGTTAGTTCATATAAAATTCGCAACACGAGCGCTTGGGTAGAAAG
>JAISRI010000043.1 GCA_031273735.1 Helicobacteraceae bacterium | reverse complement strand
TTGTTAGGGCTTTATTGTTTAGGCTTTTAGATAAAGCCGAACTTGTCGCGGAGGAACGAGAGCTATCGCACGCCCCCCCAGTTTTAAGGAAGGAATTAACGAGAGTTTAGACGATATTTGCAACGACATAGGAGACTCCTTTTTTAAGAGAAATTGATCGCGATTATAGCGGAAAAGAGAAAATTAAAGCCGAAACGCAACGATCGTTGCGCTATTAAGCCTTTTTTATAAGGCAAAACCCACATAAGCGGTTATTTCCGCGTCCCCGCGCTCCTCTCACAAGCGGCTCGCTACTTTCGCGAGGCATTGTTTTATGGAGCGGGTTCGGCGCTGTTTCGCGCCTCATCGCGAAGGAAGGCGGGAATCCAAATACGGCGTAGCCGTGCGTATTTTGTATTATTGTAATCTGATCGCTTACTTGAATACCGTAAGTCTTAGTTTGGATTCCCGCCTACGCGGGAATGACCGCAGTTGTAGGATTTGTGGAAAATACGTAAGGTTTCTGAATATGTCGGATTTCTAGTTTGGATTCCCGCCTTCCTCCGCGAAGCGCTCGCTCCGTAACAGAGTGGAGGAGCGCAAGGCGCGGAGGATTGACGCTTCCTACGGAAGCTATCGCTCCGTCGCGGGAATGACTGCGGCTGTTAATCTTGCTTTGTTAAAGACGGGTTTAGAAATACGACGATCCTTTTTTTTGGATTCCAGCTTTCCTAATTGCGAGCGTCGCGCTTCGCGGGAATGACTGAATGCAACGGTTTTGCTAAATAAACGAAACGATCGAGGCATTTGGAAAACTACCTTAAACGAAGCAAAGCCTACATATACAGTTATTCCCGCGAAGCGGCGGCGGCGAAGCCGTCGATCATTATAGGCGCGATCGGTTTGATTTTTGTTTCTTTTAGCGTTTCGCGTTTTGGAATAAAAACTGCTTGTGAATAGACAACAAAAACGCTCAAGGAGCCAAAACGTTATGGGCTTTTTAAAGATAAACACCAACATCGCGGCGATGAACGCGCAGGTTAATTCGACGACGACAAGCCGCGAAATTGACAAATCGGTTGGCAGACTCTCCTCCGGACTTCGTATCAACAAAGCCGCCGACGACTCTTCGGGTATGGCGATCGCCGATAGTTTAAGAAGCCAAGCCAACGCGCTTGGGCAGGCGATTCGCAACGCAAACGACGCGATCGGCATTATTCAGATCGCCGATAAAGCTATGGACGAACAGATCAAAATCTGCGACATAATCAAATCAAAGGCGATTCAAGCCGCGCAAGACGGGCAAAACCAAAAGAGCCGAACGGCTATTCAACGCGACATCAACCGTTTAGTAGAACAGCTAAACAATATAGCCGTCCAGACGAGTTTTAACGGAATGAAGTTGCTTGCGGGTAGTTTCGTGAATAAAGAGTTTCAGATCGGCGCTTATTCCAACGAGACCATTAAAGCCTCGATCGGCTGCACGATGGCAAGCAAGATCGGCGGCGTTCGGTTGGAAACGACGGCTACGATCACGGCGGCTAGTTCGACGATTTTAACCTTTCAGAGTAGCACGGGCGCCGCGCCAATCACGCTTGAAAGCGTGCGGATCAGTTATGGCGCGGGGACGGGTTTGGGCGCTCTTGCCGAATCTATCAACAAATACAGCGATACGATCGGCGCTAGAGCGACCTTCAACGTCCAATCGACCGGCGCGTCGGCGGTTCAAAGCGGTACGATCAAAGCGTTGCAAATTAACGACGTTCTGATCGGCGATGTGGATAACGTGGATGCCAACGATCGCAACGGCAATCTAATAAACGCGATCAACTCTTTTACTATGCTCACGGGCGTTTACGCAAGTATAGACGAAGAGGGACGGCTGAATCTCACGTCGCGAGACGGGCGCGGTATTCACGTTACGACGAGCGCGGGCGGATCGCAGATGGGGCTTGGCGCTACGAGCGCGACGGCGCACGAAAACTACGGGCGGCTGACGCTTGTGCATAGCAACGCGAGGGATATTAATTACACGGCGACGGGTTCGCTTGTAGGCAAGATCAATTCGGGCGGCTATCAGGCTTTTACCAATATGCAGGACGTGATCGGCAACTTTACGGCGCTTCAAGGCGCGGCGGGCGGCGCTTACGCGAACGCGATTCAAACGGCGGCGGCGGGAAAATATTTGGGCGTAGGCGTAACGACGCGGCAAGGCGCGATGATCACGATGGATATTGCCGACGCGGCGCTAGAGCTTCTCGACGAGATTCGCGCCGACTTGGGCGCCGTGCAAAATCAGATCGAGGTTACGATCACCAACATTTCAAACGCGCAAGTAAACGTTCAAAGCTCCGAATCGACGATTCGCGATCTGGACTTCGGCGCGGAGAGCGCGAACTTTAGCAAGCAGTCGATTTTGGCGCAATCCGGTAGCTTCGCTTTAAGTCAGGCTAATCAGATCCAGCAACACGTCTTAAGACTGCTTCAATAGCTTTGGCGGCGATTGTCGTGGCGCTAAATATGGAAGAAAACTACCGCAAAAATTTAGCGGCTTTGCGCGAGATCGACGGGGAATTATTAAAATCTCTGCAAGAGATAGAAGGTAACGATCGTTTCGAGGTGTTTGCGGGAAGCGATCCTATCGACGTAAATATCGTCGATCGCGCCGTAAATATCCCTTTTTATCGTTCGCCAATCGGCGACACCGAGGATAAATTAAAAGAGATCGCGCCTAAGATGGCGTATCCTTTTTTATGTTTCTTCGGGATTGGAAACGGGATATTATTTAAGGCGCTTTTGGGCAATAATAGCTTTAGTAGAATTTTTGTTTTCGAGCCTGAATTGGAGGTTGTTTATATCGCGTTGCATTTGTGCGATTTTTCCAAAGAGATTGCGGCTAAAAGATTTACGATCGTCAATGCAAATCGTTTTGATTCCGCCGCGGCGATGAATTTGGCGAAAATAGACGATCTGTTGGTTTATCTGAAACTTTACGATCTGATTATCGCCCTGCCGATATACGCTCGCTACCAGCAAACGATCGAGAAGGTAAATAGGCTTATGATCGACGCTATTATTCAGATTGTTAAAACGCACGGAAACGATCTTGAAGACGCGCTGATCGGCGTGGATAATTTCTTGCAAAACGCCGACGAAATGATAAAAAACGCGGCGTTTATCGATATGCGCGATAAAAAGAACGCCGAGCTTGCGATAACAGTCGCTACAGGGCCATCTTTAACCAAACAACTGCCGCTATTAAAAGAGATTCAAGATTACGTTACGATCATCAGCGTAGACGCCTCTTTGCCGATATTAGAAAAACATGGGATTGTTCCAGATATCGTTACGAGTTTAGAGCGCGTGGAATTAACCGCGAGATTTTACGAACAAACAAGCGAAGAGTTTCAAAAAAAGATCGGCGTTTTTGCGATTAGCGCGCTTGTCCATAGACGTTTGGTCGAAGCGGTAAAAGGGACGAAATGCCTTATTATGCGCCCTTTTGGATATATGATGGTTTTCGGGCTTGATCGGCACGGTTATGCGGGAATCGGTATGAGCGCGGCAAATCTAGGTTATGAACTAGCCTTTTTGCTAGGTTATAAACAAGTCGCGCTGATCGGACAAGATTTATCGTATAGTTTAGACGATAAAACCACGCACGCAAGCGATCATATTTTCGGCGAACGCGATCCTAGCGTGATAAAACATATGGATACGGAAGAGAAGATATATTTTCCCGCGTGGGGAGGCAAAGGCAAAGTTAGATCAAACTCCGTTTGGGAACTTTTTAGAAACTTTTTTATCCAAAATATCGCCGACGCTAAAGACAAAATGACGACGTATAACTGCACCGAAGGCGGCGCTCATATCGACGGCGCTATCGATCGCCCTTTTAGCGAAATTGTCGCGCAATTTGTCGATCGCAAAACGCCTAAAATAAAAATCGTTTTGAAAAATGCGAACACAAAAACTATCAAAGAAGAAAAAGCGCAAATCAAAAAGATAATCGACGTTATGAAACAAGAAGGAAAAAAGGCGTTAGACGAAATTTTGCCGCTTCAAAAACAAGTCGTCGATTTAGCGGTCGAACTCGAAGGATTAAGCAAAGAAGAGCAGATCGAAAAGGGAGATTTTACGGCGATCGCGCGAATCAACGCAGACATAGATAAAGCCAAAGCAATTTTAGAAGATCCAACCTTTATGAAATACTTTTGGGACAGCCTTCGCGCAATGATCGTCAATTTAGAGCTAAATATCGCCAAAATTACGGTGAAAATACCGCGAAATGAAACCGAGCAAAAAGAAAAACATTTAGACTATCTTTTTGCTCATCGCTTGTGGTTTTTTAGCGTCAAAGGCGCGATCGAGGCGCAACTAAACATTTTAGAAAAATATCGTTTCTAAAACTATCTATTCTTGCGGAATATAGAGTATTACTTTGTTGCCGCTCTCTTTGATATTAGGGTCAACTTGCCGCCAATATCGATTTAATTTTTCCAACGCGCGCTCCCGCGTTACATTAAATCTTTCGGAATAAAACGCCTCTTTTAGATCGTCGTTTTCTTTCGAAAATCTTAGAGGAGTAGAGTTAATCAAAACCGCGCCGCAACTATATCCCAAACGCTTTATGATATTTTTCGCGACCAAAATCCCTAAATTGTTGCCCTGATACTCCTTTTTAATCGCTATTTCTCTCACGATTAAAATATCGTTTGTCGGAGGCGTTTCAACCAACTCTTCCTTAATATAACCTTCGTCGTCGTACATCAAAAAGGCGTATTCCGCTAACTCTCCGTCAAGAGCGTCGCATACTATGAAAATATCTAATCCGTCGTCAAGCGCCCTTGTTCCCTCTATTTGATATACCTCTACGTATCCAATATTGGTTTGAATCTCTTCGTCGGCGTCTTCGTCATACTCGATCAATAGTATCTCGCCGTTAAACGATTTAATGTAGTTTTCGTAATCGCCGTCGTCGATCTCGCTTTCGCAATCTACGTCTAAGCGAAATAAAACTCTTAAACGATCTAGCTCCTCGTTAAACAACTTTTTTCCCATTTTACGCCTTTCTATGCAAAGATTTCAAAGCAAACGATAATGCTATAATACGCTTTTTACCTTTAATTACGATCTCTTAGGAATGAAAAATCGCGGTTACTGCGAAGCGTTGGAAATTTCAATAATTGTATGGACGTTGCCTCGAGGCGAAAAATCGGCGATTAACCTAAGCGATCGAGGTTTGAGCGCGTCAAGCAAGGTATTATATATCTCGTTCGCCGCGCTTTCGTGAGAGATATGGCGGTTGCGAAAACTGTTAATATATAGCTTTAGCGCTTTTAGCTCTACGACTTTTTGATCGGGAATATACGCGATTTTAAT
>JAISRI010000038.1 GCA_031273735.1 Helicobacteraceae bacterium | reverse complement strand
CAGATTGGATAGAGATCGCTTGCCCATCGGTACATTTGGTCGCCTACGCTCATCGATTTTCTTTGTTAATCGTCGATCTTTTCAAAGCGGTGATAACGGCAGACGACGGCGGGATCTGGACTTAGAGATATTTTTGTTTTCGCTTTTGCGTCGTAATCGATAATCGATAAAACGTAGCGGATCGACTCTAAGCGCGCCACCGCTTTATCGTTGCTATTTACGATAATCCACGGACTAAAGCGCGTGTGCGTTCTGCTGAACATCTGTTCTTTATAGAAAGTAAATTCGTCCCATTTTTTCTGCGCTTGTTTATCTACCGGGCTAAGTTTCCACTGCTTTAGCGGATTATGTTCGCGCGAGGTGAATCTCTCTTGTTGCGTGTCTTTCGATACGCTAAACCAAAACTTAATCAAAATAATCCCGTCGTTGATAAGCGACTGCTCGATCTCGGGCGCTTCGTGCATAAAGCGTTCGTATTGATCTTTTGTGCAAAAGCCGAACACCGGTTCGACGACGGCGCGATTATACCAACTGCGGTCGAAAAAGACGATCTCGCCCGGATTAGGCAGTTGCGCCATATAGCGCTGAAAGTAAAACTGCCCCGCTTCAACCTCCGTAGGTTTCGGCAAAGCCACGACGCGGTATTTGCGCGGATTGAGCGCTTCGGTAAAGCGTTTGATCGCGCCGCCCTTGCCCGCCGCGTCTCGCCCTTCAAATAAGATCGCCACGCGCTGTTTCGTTTCCGAAACCCAATTTTGCATCTTGATCAGCTCGGCTTGAAGTTTTTCAAGCTCTTTGTTGTATTCGACCATTCTGAGCGCTTTGGCTAACCGCGCTTTGCCCACGATCTTCTTTAATCCAGCGTCGGATTTAAGCAATCCGAGTTTCGCTCTAAAAGTGGCGGCTCTTGCTTTACTTTCCGCGTCCGTTAATTTTGAAGCGATGAACTCAAAATCCGCGAATAGGCTTTCCATAATGTTCCTTTGTTATAAAATTAGCAAATCATAGCTAGAAAACGAATAATTATGTTTGAAATTGTCTTGCTTTCGCCGAAAATCCCGCAAAACGTCGGCGCGATTGGGCGGCTCTGCGTTTGCGCAGGCGCGAAACTAAGCGCGATCGCTCCGACGCCGATCGACTTTGACGACAAGAAATTACGCCGCGCGGGGTTGGATTATTGGCGCTATTTGGAGTTTTCTCTTTGGGATAACTTAGAGCTGTTTTTGGCGAAAAATCCGACTCGCGATCGGGATTTTTTCTTTACGACAAAGGTCGATCGCCCCTATTTTCACGCCTCGTTTCAAGCGGGCGATCGGTTTTGGTTTGGCTCGGAAGACGCGGGATTGCCAGAGGATTTTTGGCGCGCGTATGCGGATCGGGCGCTAACGATCCCGATGAAAAAGCCCTTTCGCAGTCTAAATCTAGCAAACGCCGCGTCGATCGTCGTTTATGAAGGAATTAGGCAAAATTACGCGGATTTTACGGTTTAACGGAGGTTTTTTATGATTTCAGATTCAAAAACGCGAATAAGGAGAGGCAAAATTAAGAAAATCATAAGGCTTGTCGCGTCGTTTGTTTTGGTCGGTCTAACGGCTACGATAATAGCTTACGTTCCGTTTTACGTCGAAGAAAAAGAAAAGAATCTCGCGTCGATCGCGGTCGATGCGGCGACAAGCGAGTTTTCGCAATGGCTAGAAGACTTTAGCCAAATTGCCGAGAGGCTTTCAAAAATACCCGTCGTAAGAAGCGGCAAGATACCCGATATAGTCTCTTTTTTAAGCGAATACGCTCGGACGGCGCCAAAAGAGATTGAAAAAATTATCTATATCGATAAAAACGGCAGAGGCTACTACAACACTGGCGAGGTTTTCGACCTATCCGATCGCGCCTATTTTCGCTCTATTATGATCGACAAAAGCGCCGATCGTATCGTCGCAAATCCTTTTGCGGCGCGAAGCACGGACAATCTAATTGCGGCGATCGTCTATGCCGTGAAAGACGATTCGGATAACGTAAAAGGACTGCTTTTCGTATCGATAAACGCCGAGAAACTTGGCGAAAAAATGCAAAAGTTGCGCTTTTCAAACGACTCCTACGGCTGGGCGATCGACAGCGCGGGAAGGATTTTTGCGCATAACGACGAGTCGATAATGAACAAAATGACGATTCGCAATTCTCCAGATTTTGGTTTCAGGGGGCTTGCCGAGCGTGAAAGAGAGATTGTCGGCGCCAACGAAAGCGGTCGCTTTTTATATAACGATTCTAGCGGGAAAAGCCGCGTCGTATTTTATTCGCCTATCGACGCTTCGCCTAATTGGGTCTATTGCGTTTCGATCGACAAAAACTTTTTTGGCTACGATCGGGCGATATTGTTAGTCGCGCTGATCGCGGTCGCTCTATTTTCGTTTCTAACGGCTTTGATCGTAAAAAGCGTTGATTTTAGGCGGTAAAAGACGATATTTAGCCTAGAAATTAATACGCGCAAGGAGGGAAACTGATGAATATAAAAGGCGTTCGCCAAAAAACGATGCTGATTATTTTAGCGCTATGCGTCGTTAGCGCAAGCGTTATGATCGCGATCGTAGAAAACAGAGTGGTTTCAAGCGAAAAGTCGCTTACCGTTAAAACGGTGGAAGCGGCGGGCGAAGAGATCGCGCAGTGGATCGAAACGTATAAATTGTTTGTCGCGACGTTGGCAAATAC
>JAISRI010000023.1 GCA_031273735.1 Helicobacteraceae bacterium | reverse complement strand
TTAGCGGGCATATATCTCGCGTATCAAATAAGCCGACGCGGCTGGAGCCAAAACGCGCAAAGTAACGCGGTAACGCCCTTCGCTTTTTATCTCGATATTATCAAAATTGTATTCGTTTTCGCCAAAAGTCGCGTTGATCTCTTGATCGTAAGCGTTGGTATCTACGCGGCTGATTTGCGCCGCGATTTTTGCGTCTGTTATAACCTCGCCCGTTTTGTCGTTTAACGCAAAACTAAAACCGTTTTCGCCGATCGTAAAACTATGCTCAAAATTATCAATTTTGCCATGCGTATTTTTAACGCCGATCGGTTCGTTTGAAAACTTGGTAAACTTAAACTCGTAGTTATAAATAGAGTCAAATACGGCATTATCTTCGCGGATCTGATTAACGCGCTTATCGACCTCTTGATAACTCTGCATATAACGCAGATCGTTTTCGGGCGGATTTAGCGTTTTAGAAACGACAAGGATCGCGCTTAACGCCGAAAACATAAAAATCAGCGAAGCGACGATGATATAGGGCGCCAAAGAGCGCTTGATCAAGTTAAATCGTTTTACGAGGATAACAAAAACGGCTGAAACGGCATAAACGCCGATCAGCGTAGCCATAATATAGAGCGGGATATCGAGATTTTGCAATTACTGTCCTTCTTTCTTGCCGCGCCGATAAGCGACGACCAAACCTATAAGCGTGGCTACAACCATAATTTTAACGATTGTAGTTAAAACGGTCGTAAAATCTTTGCTTCCGCTTCCTACGGAACTTTCTAGCGTAGCGCCGTATTCTTTGGCGATCGCGTCCGCGATATAAGCCACGCCGTTAAAAATCCCCGCGTTAATCTGCGTTTCTATGCCAACATCCTTTCGGTGTTCTGCAATCAGCGGGATAATGGGGCAACCCGGACTAATGCATAACACGTCCTCTTTGTCGATCTTACCCGCCAAATCGGGCGAAACGATCATCTGAATCTGAGCGTCGCCGCTACTTAAAGCTAGGGCGATAAAAGGCGCGCTTAAATTATTCGCCAATTCTTTGGCATAATCCGTAATCGTCTGATTTTCGCGGAGTTTTTTAACGACCCCAAGATAAACGCCGACGCCCGTTTTCGCTTTTAACTCGCCGATCATCTCCGTCATCTTTTCGACGCCTTTGGGATTTAGCAAAGTATCGTCGCTTTTTTGAAAAAAGCTTGCGTAATCTTTGCTTACGCTTCCTTGCGAGCTTTTAAGCGTAACGCCGTAGCCTTGCGCGATCGCGTCGATTATGTAGGCTACGCCGTTAAAAACGCCGACGTTAATCAGTAATTTTTCGCTCTGATCGGCGCGGGTTTTAGTAAAAAACGGCGCGATAGGGCAATCGGAGGTTTCGCACAGCGTTTTTTCTTTGTCGATCTTATCCTCTAAATCGGGAGAGACGATCATATAAAGCCGCCTATCGGAGGCGCTTATCGTCAGCAAAACGTAAGACGACGTTATATTTCTATCGTCTAAAAGTTTTTGCGAATACTCGGCGATCGTTACGTTTTCGTCAAGCTCGCCAACCGCGCTAATATAGAGGCTTGCGCCCGTTTTGGCTTTTAGTTCGCCTATCGTTTCGGTTATTTTTGTAACGCCGTAATTAAACAAAACTTGATCGTTTCGCAAAACAAACTCTTCCGCAAAAAGCGGAGTTAATAAAAAAAGCAGGGAGAAAATACGCGACATAGAGATCTCTTATTTGTGGAATAAAAAGCGCGATCCCGCAAGAGGGCGAAGCCCTCCGCGAGATTGCGAATTAAATTAACCGACGTATAAATTACCGCCGGTAATTACCGACCAAACCGATAAAACGGCTAGGACGACGTGTAACAAAACGATTAGATAACCCATTGCTTTGTCCTCCTATTTTTCTACAGGCTTAAAGGCGTTAAACCTAGCGCCTTCGTCGTACTTATTAACCCCTTGCAGGTTCCTATAGACGTCCTCTTTGGTTTGCGGGTTGGCTACAGCCGTTCCCTTAACTACGTAAGGATTGGTCGCGCCCGCCTGTTGCGTTACGATGCCTAAATAGGTTAGCGTTCCGATAATACTTAAAAGCAAGACGACCGCCACCAACATACCGCTGATTCCATTTAACGCGAAATAGCAACCAGACTTATCGCTTGAACTCATCACTTTCCTCCTTACTTACTCGACGTAATATAAGCCGCGGCGGCGCTTAGTTGCAACTCGTTAAGCGTGCCAGCCGCTTCAAACGACGGCATTTGACCTATTTCGCCCTTTGTTCCGTATAAAGCGAAAGAGACAATCGCGCTTTCCGAACCCGCAAAATCCGCCGTAGCGTATTTTCGCAAATCCGCCGCTCTGCCGCTATTGCCGTCGAGGGTATTGCCGTGGCACGGCGCGCATTGCGTCAGATAGACGCTTTTGCCCATATCCACAAGAGTTTCCGTAGAGGGGTTTTTCCACTTTTCGGAAAACTTACCATTCCACTCGCTCACCTCTGTGTTATATTCGCCGACTTGGCTATATGCGCCAAGCGGATATCCCGCTACCCAATACCAAATCGCACAAATGAGTACTAAGACAAAGCTGATCGCCCAACCGGCGGGAATCGGATTTCTATACTCTTTAATCCCGTCCCATTCGCCCGGCTCGGTCTGACCCCCGCCTTTGTCCGCTTTAATCCGCTTCAAATATAAGCCGATCACAAACAAGCTGATCAACACTACGACGAAGAAACCTGCGACGCCTAAAATGTAAATCGTGCTGTTAGATCCGCCTAAGAGTCCTTCAACACCCATTGCTTATCCTTTGTTTGGTTCTTTCGAGCCGTTAGCTCGATCTTCTCTCGCCTCTAAGGGTTTATCGTCCAAACCGTCGTTTAAGACAAGATTGGAATACTCCTCGTAGCGAGCGCTTCTAGCTTTGTTTAGGTAGAGGTAACAGATATACGATACCAACCATACAAAACCTACCGCCAGCACGAAAAAGTAGATATAACCTCTTATAAGCGTCCAATCCACTTCCGCGCCCTACTTTCTGCTATTCAAATAGGCGATCAAAGCTACGATTTCTGGAATCTTGCCTTGGTCAAGCGCCGCTTTGACGGCTGGATCTTTTATATCCTCGCCAATTACCTTCGCCTCGCTAAGAGCGAGCGCGTTAGCTTTGCCTACGTCGTCCGGAAGTTTAACGTCGCCAAACTCCGGATTATTGTAAGGCGTTTTGAATAACGCATTAACGGTAAGCGCTTCCGCGTAAGCGGTGTCGATATCCGCCGCTTTATTAAAGAGCCACGGATACGGAGGCATAATAGAACCTTCGACCGTCGCTTGCGGATTTTTCATATGCGATTCGTGCCAATCGGTCGTTCGATAGTTGCCAATGCGCATAAGATCGGGTCCCGTGCGCTTGGAACCCCAAACAAACGGGCGATCGTAAGCAAATTCGCCGCTAAGCGAGAAGTGTCCGTAACGATCCGTTTCGCTTTTGAACGGACGGATCAGTTGCGAATGGCAGGCGTTGCAGTTTTCTTTCAGGTAAATGTTTTTACCCGCAAGCTCCAACACCGAAAAGGGTTTAAGCCCCACGACAGGACGCGCCGCTTGCGCGAAGTTCGGAAGAATCTCGACCAAGCCCGCGAACGCGATCGTCAAAAAGACGAACACCGCGAAAAAGAACGGGTTTTTTTCTAACCAATGAAACATAACGCCTCCTTAATTCGCCGAGATCGGGGTCGCAGAGACTGGCTCTTTTTCGACCTTATCGCCGCTCGTAATAGACTTGACGACGTTCCAGACGAAGATCAGGAAGCCGACAAAGTATAGAGCGCCGCCGACGCTACGAATAACATAGTATGGGTGCAACGCGGTAACCGTAGAGATAAAGCTATGCAAAAGGTTGCCGTATTGATCGACGTCGCGCCACATCATACCTTGCGTAATACCCGCGATCCACATACTCGTAAAGTAAAGAACGATACCCGTAGTTTGAATCCAGAACTGAATATCGATCAGTTTCGCGCTGTATAGCTTGCGTCCATACATACGGGGAACCATATGATAGGTGGCTGCCATAACGCTGAAACATACCCAGCCTAGAACGCCGTCATGAACGTGTCCGATAATCCAATCCGTGAAGTGCGCCAAAGCGTTGACTGATTTAATCGACTGAATTGGACCTTCGAGGGTGGAAAACATATAGAACACCGACGCCAAAATCAACATCTTGATAATCGGGTTGGTCGTAACTTGATGCCACTGACCGCGAAGCGTGAGCAAGAAGTTGATCGCCGTTCCCCAAGAGGGCAAAATCAGCACGACGGAGAAAACCGAACCCATCGTTTGCATCCAGTCTGGAACGGTCGAATAGATCAGGTGGTGTCCGCCCGCCCAAAGATAGACGAACATTAAAGACCAGAAGGAATACAGCGAAAGTTTGTAACTGAATACGGGCGCGCCCGCTTCCTTCGGCATAAAGTAATAGACGAGCGCGATCACCGCGGAAGTAAAGACGAACGCAACCGCGTTGTGTCCCCACCACCATTGAATCAAGCCGTCGTTCGTGCCGCTATACATCGAAACCGAATTCCAGATCGAACCTACGCCGCCGGAGGCGATCCAAGTTGGAATCTGCAAGTTGTTCGTAATATAGAGCATCGCGATTGCGAGGAACGTCGCTATGAAATACCATAACGAAATATAGAGGCTCTTTTCGCGTCTAACGCCGATAGCTCCCCATATATGCAGACCCCATACGACCCACAAAACTACGACCAAAATGTCGATTGGCCAAGCTAACTCGATGTATTCCTTGTTTTGCGTGATACCCAAAAATAGGGTAACGACGGCTAAAGCAAGAATAACGACGTATAGCCAGAAATGAACGTATCCCAACGCTTTTAAGAAGGGAAACTCGTTAAACGAGATCTTCAAAACGCGCTGCGATATGTAATACCACGCCGCCCAAATACCGCTAAGCATAAATCCGTAGATAATGCCGTTGGTGTGGAGCGGGCGAAGGCGACCGAAAGCGACATACTCGCCAAAATCGCCTAGGATAGCCGTCAGGTTGAACGCGGGCCAGGCAAGCTGAAACGCGAGCAAAACCCCGACTAGCATACCGATAATGCCAAAGATCACCATCGTATAGGTGAACAGCTTGGCGACTGAGTAGTCGTAACTGAGCGATGCACTCGTTGGTTGCATTGCTACCTCCTTGTAGGAATAAACGCCAAATTGCGTCGTTAGTTTATTCCAAATTAAATTAACCAACGCTTATTTACTACACGTTTCCTTCACAAATAAATCGGATAAAAATTGTATGCTTAAGTTTTACAGAAACCAACAAACGCGGTCATATCGTGATTTGTCGCTCTAAGATATTAAAGAAAACTAAAAAACTTTAAGCCCGCAAAAGGCGATCGGCAGTTTGCCGAAAACCGCGAAAAAGCGCTATTAAAAGCCGATCTTTAGCTTCCTTTTCGCTCTTTTGCGCGAAACGTCGGCTTTGAAAGAGCGCAATCGCGTAGCGCCCGCTCCATAATGGAGCGCGGTAGCGCAAGTAAATATCTAAAATTAAGCCCGTTTGGGCGTTACGAGGTTTTGCGTAAGATCAGTAGGCGTTCCGCGATCGCGTGAGCGCCTCCGCTATGGATCTGCTTTGCAAGTTGCGTAGATATTTCGCTTAGATCAATCGGCAATATATTGTCCAATACCTCCGAACTTAAGCGCGACTCCTCCACGCACCAAGAAAGCTCTTGATCGCTTAAAAACTTCGCGTTTGCCATCTGGTGGTTTCCCGCCGCGAAAGGATACGGCA
>JAISRI010000237.1 GCA_031273735.1 Helicobacteraceae bacterium | reverse complement strand
GTAATATGGGTGCTTTTGGTTGGGTTAATTTATTTTTTAATTTACGTTTGGGAAATTGGTTTTCCCCCCCCCCCCCCCCCCCGCAAGAGACGGAAATGGCTTATTAACTTTACGCATTAAACGGCTTTCTTAATAAAATATAGCGCTAATACTAACACGCTTTTTCTTAATACGTTGATTCGCGTTAATTTACGGCTTTGCAAGCGCTATTTGAACTTTACGCGGCGGTTTTTTTATCGCCATTGCGGGAGTTAGCCGAAAGAAAGATATTGATCGCCGCCATTTCGTTTCGCGGATCGTAGAGATCGTATTTTTCGTATTCGGCGCGCCACTCTTTGACCGTTCGTTGGACGGCGCGTTTGATCATCTCTTTTTCGTCGGCGATCGCGTCGGTTCTTTCAACGCCGTCAGGACGATCAAGCAACGCCATATCTTGAACGGCGGCGATCTGTTCGGGCGATCCGATCTCGCCGCGATCGTAAATATCTTGTAGCTCTTCGTAACTTTTTGCCAAAGCGCGCATTTGGCGCATAGTCTCTTTTTGCAGATTAGAGCCGTAGGGCGCGAGATCGTAACTCTCTTTCCACTTTGAAAAGTTACCCGCCGCGATCGAGGCGATTCGACTTTCGCATAAATCGACTATCCGCTTATCGTCAAAACGCGCCTCGTAAAGCGCCGCCCAACCGTAAAGGTCTAAATCCAGCGCGGAGAGTTTGGCGAAGGCAAGCTCTTTCGCGGGCGTTTTTTCTTGCGCGACGCAATATATCTCAAGCCACTCCTCCATACGATTAAGGCGGGAGAAATAAACCGAATAGATTTCGTCGCGACGATCTTGATAGGAGTTGTAATATCGCGTAGCCTCGATCGGCTCTAGTTTTTCGGGGATATCATACAGCCAAGCGCCGCGCTTGTCCTCTTTGGGCGCTTGGTTTTGCTCCGATTCGTCGTCGTCCCAAAAATCCACTTTTTACCTTATAGAGTTTTTCCTTTTAGGCGATACGCAAACGCCAACACCTCCGCCACAGCCGCGTAGAGCTTTTCGGGGATCGCTTCTCCTATATCGACAAGTTTATAAAGTTCTCGCGCCAAAGGCGGATCCTCTCTGATCGGAATGTTATGCTCTCTCGCGATCTCTTTGATCCGAATTGCGATCAGATCCGCGCCTTTCGCGACGACTACGGGCGATCGATCTTTGTCTTTTTGATAGCGAAGCGCGACGGCAAAATGCGTAGGGTTTGTAACCACGACCTCCGCGCTAGGAATATCCGCCATCATTCTTTGACGGCTCATCTGCATTTGAATACGGCGGATTCGCGCTCTAATTTCGGGGTTGCCCTCGATGTTTTTGAACTCGTCGCGCACCTCTTGTTTGCTCATTCTTAAACGTTTGAAATGAAAATAACGCACCGTGCATAGATCGACGATCGCGAATACAAAAAAAACAAACAGCATAATCAGCGCGATATAGATCGCCTTTTGCGCGAGCCACTCTATCTGCGCTCCTAACGGCAAGGTTTGAATATGCGGCAATTCGGCGGTATAGTCCCACAAAAACTTCGCCGCGACTAGCATAGCGATACAAACTTTAGCCGTAATCTTAAAGCCGTCCAAAAACTTCTGTTTTGAAAAGAGGTTCTTAAAGCCTTTGATTGGATCGAGTTTCTTAAGATCGGGTTGCAAAGGTTTTAGCGAAAAGATAAATCCAAACTGCGCGACGTAGCCGATCGCGCCGAATATAGCGACCAAGATCGCCAAAGGCAGGGAGAGTTTAAGCGCCTCCAAGACGCTCGTTAGCCCCGCGCTAGATAATAAACCCATATTCAGCTCCCTGCCCGAATACGAAAAGCAGTAGCGAAAAAACGCCGTCAAACCGCTAACGATAAAACCAAAAAGCGCTACAAACCCTAGCGTTGCCGCGCACAGAGCGATAAAGCCCGCCATATCGACGCTCTTTGGGACGTTGCCCTCCTTTTTAGCGTCCTCTATGCGTTTGGGGGTAGCCTCTTCGGTTTTTTCGCCGCTGGTTTCGTCAGCCATTTAGCATTTTCATCGAAAAATCAAGCCAAGCCGCCTGATGAATAATCGCGCCAACGCTAATCGCGTCGATCCCCGTAGTCTTATAACAATCTATATTTTCTAGCGTAATATCGCCGCTCGCTTCGATCTTAGTAGAGGGCGAAAGTTTATCGCGCAAGGCGACGACGGCTCTGATCGTCTCTACGTCCATATTATCGCACATCACAATATCCGCTTTCGCCTCAAACGCCGCCCGCGCCGTTTCGATCGTTTCGCATTCCGCTTCGATCGTAGCCGTCCAAGGGATATTTTTCCGCGCCTTTTGTATAAACGCTTTTAAATCGCCAATCGTCGCGAGATGGGTGTCTTTGATCATCAAGCAGTCGTCTAACCCGAATCGATGATTGACTGCGCCTCCGATTCGCGTCGCGTATTTTTCAAACCGCCGCAAAAGCGGGCGCGTTTTGCGCGTGTCCAAAAGCGCGATAGGACAATCTTTTAGCCGATCGGCGTAGCGCCGCGTTTGGGTGGCGATCCCGCTTGCATACTGCAAAAGGTTCAAAAGGCTTCGTTCGGCTTGCAAAATCGTTATATCGTCGCCTCTAACTTCGAGCAGTTTCGCGCCGCGTTCGATTAGATCGCCGTCGCAAACGAAAAAATCCAGATCCAAACGCGCCTCTTTAGCCAGCGCGATCGCGTAGATTTGTCCCGCGAAAACGCCCGCGCTTTTCGCGCGGATGATCGCTTTGGCGCTCTTCGGGCTTTGAACGCGCGCAAAAAGATCGCCGCGCCCAATATCTTCGTCTAAAATGCTTTTAACAAAATCGGCTATATTTTGCGTCATTTTTTTCCTTGTTAAATCATATAGCGTATGTTATAACACCTGTTATAATGTATGTTATGGTATTTCACTTTTTCAAAGGAGAGAAAATGCAAAGCGGTTCTTTATCCAATCGGGTCGACGTCGAAACGGGGGGGGGCGGCCCCCCCCCCCGCGCTCAAATGAAAAAGCTAATAGCCGTAATAGCGGCGGGCTTGATAGCTTTTTTCACGCTAAGTTGCGGCGGCGGAGGCGGTAGCGGCAATGGCGGCGGAGGCGGCGGCGGTAGCGATATAGCCGACGCATACGCGGCTTTTCCGAGCTTCAACGAAAGCGGCTTAACGATTCAACACGGGAGCGCGGCAAAGTATTATTACCACTCCTCGACCACAACTCAGAATGCGATTGACGATTTTGGAAACTTGTTATTGCAACGGGGCTTTACTCAAGGGGCGTCGTCCAATTGTGCAGACTATAACGACTATTATAAGATTGGCGGCGACTACTTGGCGTGCGTCGAAACAGACGAGGGCGGCGATTTTAACGTCGATTTGATAAAAAATTCCGCGCCTACCGATGCAGAGTTTAACGACGTTTTTGGTTCGTCGATACCCGGAGATCGGTATTATACGGAGCGCCTACTGGCGGCAACCCCTAACGCCGCTTTTACAAGCGCGGTAAGCTCGTATAATAACGTCCTTCAAAGCGCAAGTTTTACATGCGCCATCGATAGCTACAACATAACTCATTGCCGTAAAACGGTCGGCGACCTATACTATGAAGTCGCGTATGGAATAATCGACGCTTACGGGATCATCTATTGGGGCGTTTTTGTTACAGGCGGCATAGTTAATTCCGAGCCTTATTGCACGGTGGATACCAATACTAATTTCTTCGACGCGAACGATTACGCGGGAAACCCAAACGCGCTGTTTGCTTTAGCCGATCCGCTTGCCGTTTATCAATGGCATTTGAAAAACTTTGGGCAAAAAAGCGGTTCGGATTATCTCGCGAAAACAAGCGGCGAGGATATAAACGTTACAAGCGTTTGGGGATCAAACACTAAGGGAAACGGCGTAACGATCGGTATAGTCGATACGGGAACCGACTTTACGCACCCAGATCTAAAACCCGCCTATAAAAAGGATCTTAGCTACAACTACTATAGCCGTTCAAATAATCCTTATCCCGTTTCCATATCAGACGATTATGGTTGCTCTCACGGCACAATGACGGCGGGTATAGCGGGCGCTAGAGGCTCCAACGGCGGCGTTATGGGGGTCGCGCCGCAAGCGAATCTGGCGGGGCTAAATATAGGGCTTGGCTGCGGTTTTTATCCTACCTATGCGGATCTGCCGGACGCGCTCTACTCGGCTTCCCGCGCTATCGACGTTTCCTCTAACTCGTGGGGTTCTAGCGCTCCTACGCCTGATAGCGACAACGAGGTATTAGAAAACGCCATAATCGAAGGCGCAGAGTCTGGACGCGGCGGCAAAGGAACGATCTATGTGTTTGCGGCGGGCAACGATCGCGCTCATAACGCCAACGGCAACTACGATTCCACCCAAAGCCTATTTCAGTCGATTAGCGTAGCCGCGC
>JAISRI010000211.1 GCA_031273735.1 Helicobacteraceae bacterium | reverse complement strand
TCGTCGATAGCGGTTGTAGATTCGCAATCTAAACTTGTCTGCATTCCCGCAAAAACTACCATTTGCGCCTGTGCGCTAGGCAGGGCGATTGTTAAATTGCGTAGTCGCGATCTCGCGTTTTTATGCTTGTCTAAATAGGCGCGTAGATACTCCAGCTTTTCGGCGCTTAAATCGCGATCGATTGTGAGCGTCGCGTCGAATAGATAGCCGCCTATCTGATCGTCTATCTCCAACCCGCCATAGCTCTTTGCCGCGCCGCGCAAAGCGCCGATCGTCCCCGCCTTCGCTTTCAGCCAGATCGCTTCCGTCAAGAGCGCTCTCGCGTCCTCTTCGGTTAAATGGCTGATATCCGTGTCGAAACTTGCCGCTAAAATTGGCAAATACTTCGCTTCTACTTTTGACGGCAAATTGCTTATCTCGCGATAGCAAGCGTTAATGCGTTTACCTAGCGCGTTATCCAGCGCTTTTAGTTCGGCGCTCTCGTTCGACGGCAATAAAGTTTCTATCGCGCTCACAGCGCCGCCTCCGCAAAGTTAATCTCAAGGCTATTGATATAGACGACTTGCAGATCGCTGACGATAATGTCGCTCGTCAAATTGCAACCGACGCGATATACCCCTTGTCTGTGCGCCATAGCTATGATTTTAGACAGCGGCAAATCCTCGCCGATCGGCGGTTGAAATGCGGCAAACTCGGCTAAAATCTCATTTTTTACCCTCGTTTGATCCGATTGTAAAAATAGCTCTACCGCTAAAACAATATCCGCGATCATCCGTTCGGCGGGCGCTACGGTTACTATATCCGTGAGAGGTCGCACGTCGTCGGCGTTTAATATCGCTTCGACCTTATCTCGTAGTTCCGCATCGTCGTCTTCCGCGTAATATGTAACCAACACTTCGCCCGGCGCGGGACTGGTTACGAGGACTTCTTTTACTCTCGCGTCCGCGCTCGTCGCGTAGTAGCGGTAAGCGCCCGCCGCGCCCGCCGTCGATGGACGATCAAGGCTCATCAATATGCGGTTTCTAAACGCAGTATCGGTTTCGTTCTCTAGCCGCGCAATTCCGTAAGCGACCGCTAGATTGTCTAAATCGTTACCCGTCGCGCTTGGCACAAAAGCGGCTTTCAGCGCGCCGTTTACCCGCGCTCGCAAAAGCGCTTCGCGGTATATCAGCGCTTCTACCACTAATCGCACGCTATCGCTTTCTAAAAACGTAACGTCGAATATAGTTTTCAAATGCGCTTCTACCTCGCTTTTAATTTCGCCATAGGTAAAGGTTTCCAATATGTCGGGTACGGCTACGCGGCTTAAATCAACCATTTAGCTTTACCTCTATACTGATCTGCTCGCCGTCGCCGATGATTTTCAATTCGATCGTCGCGGTTACTTCGCCGTTATTGATCGCGGGCGAAACCCGTTTTACTTCCACTCGCGGCTCCCACCTTTCGATCGCCTCGAAGCAAAAGCGGGTGAAATCCAACCGCCACTGCTGATCGACTCTTCTGTCGATTAGGGTATGAAGTAGCGATCCGAACTCGGGCTCCATTACGCGATCGCCAATTGCCGTCGCTAAAATACGATTGACGCTTTCGCGAATAGAGGCTAAATAGCTCACGCTTCACCGCCTTGAGCGGCGACGAGAAGCGGGGCGTTTGTTTGGACAAATTCGTCTACCGCTTTGGATATTGCGTCGCAGAATTTTTTTGTAGCGGCGGCGGCGGTTAAATTAAAACCGCCTTCGGTTACTAGATAATTCTGCATCAACGCCGATAGCTCCTGCCATGTCATCATTGTTTTGCCGCCCTCGCAATAGTCGATCCGTCAGGGTGCGGTAAACCCGTAATCGCGCAAAAGCACTCCTGCGTTACGACTCCCTTGCCGCCAACGCCTAGATCAATACTCGGCGAATCTACGGTTACGCTCGGCGCGTCGATCGTCGCGCTCCCGCCGATCGTCAGATCGGAGTCGCCGTCGATTTTAACCGTCGAATCGCCCGAATAATGCACGGTCAAGTTAGCCTTGCTAGTTATCGTTACGTCGTCGGTTATTTCGATTGTCGCCGACCCCGCCAAAAATACGTCTAGCGCTTTTTTAACGCTGTCGTAGATAATACGAGAGCCGTCTTCGTATTCGATTACTTCCGCATGATCGTTTGCGCCGCTTGGCTCTTTGCAACCTTTGTTATAAATCGCCCTGATTGCAAACCCGAAATCGGGATCGCCGCCTTGCGACACGACAAGCGTCTGCTCGCCGACTCTTAACGGAGTCCAATGCCGTTTGTAGCTATTCGCAAATTGCAAAACGGGAATAAAGCGCGTAACGCGATCGAGTAGGCGCACCCTCGCCAAAGAGCGGTTTTCAGGGTCGATCTCCTCGATCTTGCCTACGCGCACAAGCTCGTCGATGTTCAAATCGCTCATAGAAACTTCCCTATTGCGGCGCTAATGCCGCCCGCGCCCGTAGCCAATATCACGGCGATCGTAATAACGCGAGTTTTTAGCGCGTCGCCCTCTTTTCGCAGTTCGCTTAGCGCGAGATCAAGCTCGTCGACTCTGCGGTGGAGCGATCGCACCTGCTCGTTCAGGATCACAACGTCGCGGATCGCGGGTAGGACTTCTTTAAGCTGATCGCTAAAAATATCCAGCTTTGTTACCAGCTTATCCACCGAACGCTCCAATTGTCCTATCCGCGCTTCCATCATTGCCGCCCTTTACTTGTTTTTCTTTACGGCTTTTTTATCGCCGTCAGTTTCAGCCGTAGCCGTATCGCCTTCGGTTTTTGTTTCGCCGAATGGTTCTGTTTTTACGCCGCCCCCGTCGTTCGCGTCGCCTTTTACGGGATCTGTTTTCGCAGGTTCCTCTGTGCGTTCAATAAATCCTGCGGCGAGATATTTACCCGCGAGCTTGTCGTTGATCTCTACGATCTCGCCTTTTCGCGCAAAGCGCGCGCCGATTGAAACGTGTTTAAGAGTTGTGAACTTACTCATTGAACTCCTCCTGAAGTTTCCGTCATCAGCGTTACCCACTTCTTGATGATGATTTGGTAATCGCAATAGACCTCGAAGATGTATTTGAGCGATCTCGCTTCCACGTCGTAAGTGCGGTTGCGCCTAATGTCCAATACCGTTCCAAGCACAAGGTTTTTAAGCGGCGTAGCCAAATAAGTCCCTGCTGGCATAAGCGGTTGAACTTCCAAAGGCACGCCTAAAATCCTCTTTGCGTTGCCGTCGATAAGTATCTGCGCGGCGGCGTTTTGGGACAACTCGTAGTTGTAGCGTTGCCAATCGGCGGTGCCGATGATGATAACCGCGTCGCTAAATACGTCGCTGGGTATCGCTTGGACAAGCGCGGTCAGTCGATCGGTTACGCTATCCGTCGATTCGTATTCGATCTTTTGCGTATCGTCGTCGTCTTTAGCGAGCTGTATCCACCCCTTGTGGAGCGTCGCGAACGTATCCGCGTAAGCGTCGCTTGTTCCCGCGAAGCCTAAATACGCGAGGTCGTTTCCAAACGCCGTCGCGAATTTGGTTAGCGTTTCGCTTTCAAACTTTGGATTATCCTTGTTGTTTTCAAGGGTATCCTGCAAAATCTGCGCGAAAAGCTGAACCGCGTTAGCGTCTAGCGCGCATCCGACCATCTTGATCTTTTCGCGTTGCGCTTCTGTGGGCAACGTCCCGCTCGGCACTCTTACCAGCACCCCCCTCGCCACGTCGATCGCGTCAAGCTCGGTTTTCAGCCGTCCCATTTTGTAGGTCGTGATTTTTTGCAAAAACGCCGAGCTGTCTTTTACGACGTTAATGAAGCTGTGCGCCTGCGCGGGCGTTAGCGAGCCTGTAAGCGTTGCGTCCGTCGCGGATATACTCCCCGATTTAAGCAGTTCTGCTAACTTCGGCATTAGAGTATCCCCTCGCCGTCGTTGTCGCCGCCGTCGTTGTTAGGCGGATTTTTATCCTGCTTAGATTTGCTAAGCTCCGCCTCGAGCGCCGCGCTCTTGGTTACGACCGCTTCGAGCTTTTCGCCGATGGGTTTAACCGCCTCCGCAATCTTCGCGTCTAACGACGCGATCGCCTCGTCTATAGCGGTTTTAATAACCGCCTTTACTTGTTCCTCGTTCAAATCAACCTCCTTTGTTTGATTTTTTTCTTTCGCCTCTTTCGCGAAAAACTCTTTCAGCGCCGCTTTTAACTCGTCGCCTAAAGAGCGTTTAGCTACTTGAGCCGCTCCATACATAGAGAGCGCGTTGATCTCGCCCGACTTGATAGCCTTCCTGATCTCCTCGCTCTCGACCTTAATCCCCACCGCCCACGCGCCTACCTCTTTGAAAAACGGATCGCCCTCTTTAACGATCCAGCTTTCGCAGATGTAAGCGTCTACGGGCGCAAAGCTATGCTCTACGTCGACCGCATAGACGTTGCCGCCGCGTAAAAAGCGGTGCGCCGCTTTTTCGATTTCTTCCGCGCTGGCGCGATCGCCCTGCGTGTCGGTTTCGTCTGGGGCATAGACAATGCCATAGACAATGCCCTTCTCATCGTCGGTTTTAGTAAGGGGGATTAAAAAATCCTCGTTGAAGGTTTCGCCTTTATAGATCAGGCTCTTGCGGTTCGCGCCAACCTTAACGAGGCTAATCATTCGCACGTCGATCTCTTTGAGTTCTCGCGCTTTACGCACCACGACTTTATGGCTCGCCGCCGATCGCAATCTGTGGATTAACCGCTTCAACCTCTTGGTCATTTCTGTCCTTTTCGCGGCATTTTGGCGGTTTTGAAAAAGTTTGTCCAACTATATAGCGGCTATATATATATAACCGCTATATAGTTTGAATTTCTGATTTTTTCTGGCAAAAATGGCGCTTATTAAAGAAAAAGGCGGAGCTTGAAGCGCGAACAAGAACGGATTTTTATTAAGGCTGGCGGCAAAAGCAAACAGATTATCGTGGAACAAGATAGCGTTGAAGACGGCTTGGTTACGCCGTTCTTTGACTTTGCGGAAGCGTTAAACTTCTATTATTCCAATACATACCATCGCAGGGCGATCAACCTTAAAGCGTCCCTGCTATCGAACGTCGAAGACGGCTCGAAGCTAGAAGGCGCGGTGCCGCGATCGCCAAAGCAGTTCTTGCGATCGGTAATAACGGAAGCCGAGATTTACGGCAATAGCTTTATTGAGACGGCTGGCTCTATGCTCTATATTATTCGCGCTCAATACGCTCGCGTCGATCTACAGGGTCGTATATACCAATATAAAGACTCTCGTAAAATTGCGCTGGAAGGACGGCAACTATCCTATTATTCGCCGCGATCCGACTTCTACGGCGAGCCCGACTACCTCGCGACAATGCAGATGATCGGGATTAACAATAAAATTGATACGTTCAACGAGTTATATTTTGATAACGGAGCGCGCCCGGAACAGGCGATCATCTTTGAAAACGCCGAACCAAGCGAGGAGCAACAACGCGCCTTCGCGCAGTTCTTCGGCAAGCAGTTCAAGGGCTACCAAAACGCCCACAAAACTCTGGTAATTACCGCGCACGGCGAACAGGCGAAAGTCAGGATTGAGGACTTATCAAAAATTAACGACATCAGTTTTGAGAAGTTCAAGCTATTGACCCGCGACGAGATTATCGCCGCGCACGGCGTGCCGCCTCGCATGGTCGGCGTTGCCGAAGCAGGCGGGCTTGGCGGCGGCGGCGAGTTAATTGGTCAGCTACACGCTTTTAACGAGTTAACTATCGTTCCGAAACAAGAGGAAATAGAGTGGTTTTTTGAAAGCATTGGCTACCCCGTCAAATTAAAGCCGATCGATGTGTCTAGTTATAAAGACGATGCGGAGCTTGTTAGCTCTTTGTTATCTAGCGGCGTGATCACAATCCCCGAAGCAAGACGCACGCTAGGATTAAGCGGAGGCGTTAAATGACCGAAATCATCGCCGAAGTTCGGCGCTACCACGATTTAAAAGCTCTAAGCGACGACGAGATCGCGCCCTTTGTCGAAACGGCGATCGACGAGTTTGCGGGCGTAGAAATTATCGCCGGGCGCGAAACAAAGGCTACGGCTTATAAAACGCTCGCCTTGCTTGGCGAGAAGATATGGCTTAAAGTCCAACAAAGGGCGAACGAATACGACGAAACGGTCGAAACCTTCAAAGACGTTGATCATTGGCGCGATTACTGGCTCGATCGCCTTAACGCGCTAATCGTCGGAGGCGATAGTTCGGACGGGTCGTTTGGTTCGTTTGGCGAATTTAATTATGGGGCGGTTTAATGAGCGAAAAAGACCTAATCGCGCTAGTTACAAAACCGATCGAGGATATTACGCTTGATTACAAGGCTTTTATAGCCAGACGCGAAAACGCAAATTATGTCGAATATACGGCGTATTTAGTAGTAATCGCGCCGTATCAATACGGCGAAGCGATAATGAAACGGCTGGCTCAGATAGAGCTTGCCAGCCTTACCTTCGTTTCGAGCGACGTTCAAATGGACGAGAATCGCGGCGTGGATAGGCTCGTATTCCGTCGCGAGTTGCGTTTTGATGGGAAGGTAGATAATGCCCAAGTCTAAATCGCGCGGATTTAGCCCAAAAACCGCAAAAGCGGGTATAGTAGCCTACTTGCCGCAGAAAAAATGTTTGAAAAGGATTGAAGCCGTTTTGGAGCGAATTGAAGGGGGTTTCGGGGGATTTCCCCCGATCGCCGCGAAGCGGGAGCTTCGCTCTCGCGAGCATTTGCAAGAGGGTTATCGTGTATAGCGCTAAAACAAAAGCGACGATGATCGACCTTTTGCAAAGCGGAATACCCGCGAGCGAACTTGCCAAAGAATACAAAATCAACGTTAGCACTCTTGCCAAATGGCGCAAAGAGGCGAAGCCAAAAGAGCATAGCGAAGCCATCGAAGGTATACAAAAGCAGATTGCCGCGTTATCAAAACGCAAATCTACCGACGCGGTCGCAAAACAGATCGCTATGCTCACGGCGAGCTTGTCGCGTCTTGAAGGCGTTAAAGCCAAAAAAGAGAAAACGAAAACGAAAATTAAACCGACCGTCCAGATGAACGCCGACTATGAAACGCTAAAGGCTAAAGCGCTTGAGATCGGCGGTTTGTTTAACTACCAAAAAGAGTTTCTAGGCGACCCGTCGCGCTTTCGCGTCGTCTTAAAAGCGCGGCAGATCGGCTTTTCTTACGTTAGCTCTTTAGACGCGCTTCTAGCGGCGGTATCGGGGCGCAGTCAATTGTTTCTATCGGCGAGCGAAATGCAAGCGGTGATCCTTATGCGCTATCTTAACGTATGGGCGCAGAAGCTCGGCGTAGCTTTCAAGCGTTCGAGCGAGTATGAAAAAGAGCTTGATAACGGCGCGTATATCCAAGTAATGGCGCACAATTTTCGAACCGTTCAAGGTTTCACCGGCGACGTGTGGATGGACGAGTTTGCTTGGTATCCGAATCCCAAACGCATTTACGACGTGTTTTTACCCTCTATCACCGCTTGCGGCGGGCGGCTTACAATATTATCCACGCCGTTTGAAGAGCAGAGCCTTTTTTATAGTATAGCGGTCAATCCAGATAATCGGTACTACATGTATTCGCGCCACGTCGTGGATATTCATCGCGCTCGAAAAGACGGCTTGCAGGTCGAGGATTTTGATACGTTGCGCGATATGGTCGATGCGGACATGTGGGCGAGCGCCTACGAGTGTCAATTCATCGACGACGAGAGCGCCTTGCTTCCAATCGCCGTTATCAAAGCGTGCGTAGAGGATTATCATCCGCGTTTGCCAGCGCCCTCTATACCTATATATAGCGGTTTCGACGTTGGTCGCGTTAAAGACCGCTCCGTTCACGCTTCGATCGCCCTCGACGAGGGCAAAAATGGCGTTAATCGCCTGTGCGCTCTCGACGTTTTGCATAAGGCGAGTTTTGCGGAGCAGGAGCGAGTTTTAACGGATTTTCTTAAAATTCACCCGTTGGGTATGCTCAAGATCGACAAAACGGGCATAGGCATGGCGACGGCTGAAAAACTCCAAAGCCGCTTTAGTTCCCGCGTGCAGGGCGTGTATTTCACCGCGCCGACAAAAGAGGCGCTAGCGTTAAACCTTAAAAAGCACCTCGAGGATAAAACGCTGATTATCCCAAACGATCCCGCGCTAATAGCCGATCTTCATAGCATTAAGCGCAAGGCGGGGGCGAGAGGCTTTTTATACGACGCGGATCGCAACGCTCGCGGACACGCCGATCGCTTTTGGGCGCTCGCGTTAGCGCTCTCGTATTTCGAAGCGGTGCGCGATCGTAAAGGCAGGGCATGGATCGTGTGAAAAACCGCGAGTATTCGAGCGGCGAAAACGCGGCGCGTCCGCGCAAAAGCGTTTTCGTGGTTTCCAAAGGCGACGCCTTTGGTCGCAGACGGGTTTTACCCGTCGAGAAGTTCAAAATAAAAGAGGCAGAGCATGGATCATATAAACCCCGAAATCAAAAAACTGCTTTTACGTTCCGCGCACCAGATTGAGGCGATCGCCAAGAAAAAGACCGCGCCGCGCAGAACGGGGCAGCTTATAGACGACATAAACGTCGATCGCTCTAATATCAACCGTATGGAAGCGGCAGTCGGCAACACAACGCACGCGCCCTACGCCGAACCGGTTCATGAAGGCACGGGAATCTATGGCAAAAGCAAAAAACCAATAACGCCAAAACATAAAAAAGGGTTGCGAACGCCCTACGGCGTATTCAAAAGCGTGCTTGGTCAAAAAGCAAATCCATATCTTGAAAACGCCGCCAAAGAGTATCTAAACTCCGGCGCGTTAGACGCGGCTATTAAATCTTTCGGCGGTAAAATCAGCCAATCCCTCGCCGCCGAGTTCCGTAAGCTATTTGAGAAGTTTAAGTGATTATATCTTTTTTTGACGCGATAATCTCGTTTAAACGATTTTGTAGCCTAGTTATGCTAACTTGAGGATATTGAAGCCCCGCTATTAGTATTGATGCGGCTGTTTCAATCCGTTCCAGTTTGACCTCTACGTTTTTTATCTCATCAATATCTTTTAACCGCATATCTGCGGCAAGTATTATAAGATTCGTTATATCAACGCCTATTGCAATCTGTCTAGAAGAGGAAATTATTTTAATAATGTCGGTTTGTAGCAACTCCAATCTATCTTCGGCTTTTCTATACGCCTGAGATAAGGATATACAATCTTTACGTAACCAGCATATAATAACATAAATGCATTCATTCGTCGTAAAAATATGAAATGGCGCGCGCAGAGCGCTGAAGTGATTAAGCATAAACGCCTTTAACTCGTTTTCGCTCATATTTAACGTATTCTGTAATTTTGCTAGATCGTTTATAAACCTAGCGTGTATTTGCGCATTTCTTAAGAGTTCGTTTACTTCAATTCGCGTTTGGTATTTTGTATGATTATCTAGTCCGCTTAACGCCCAAAATAATACTTCGCACAAATAGATTAACGCGGTTTTATAGTCGTTCAATTCTAGTAAAAAGTGATACGTTGCATACTTATTATACATCAAAGTTTTATAATTGCGATTTTGCAGATTCGCGGTTGCAGAATTAGAAAAGTAGCTTAAGATTTTATCACGTAAAGGCGCTTTTGGCGGCGTATAAACTATTTTATTAACCTCCCAAACGTCTAAAGTTATGTAATTATTACGATGGATATATGTAATATAAATCTCGTCGGACAAGGCTTTTTCGCCCAATTCGGTTAATTGATATTTTCTATAAGTGAAACGAGAATCTAGATCGCTCTCGTCAATCTCTCTTAAAACCCTTAAAATAAGCGTTTCTTTATTACCATTAATTTTTAATCCATATTCTTGCAATATTTCTTTTAATGTGTTCATTTTTTCCTCTCTGATTGTATTTTCTAAAGTTGCGCGTCTCAAAAATCCGCGTTTAGCAAGCGAACAAAGCAGAGCTGGAACATCATTAACGCCATATTGATAGAGCCAAAAACCTTGAAAATCGTCGCGATCCGCGCTCTCTCGGTAGGTGTGAGCATAATATAAGGCTATTATTTCATGCGGATATAGACCGTTCGGACTAATGCAAGCCGTTTTAAGTCGATCTTCAATAGGTATAATTTCAGTTGTAAAATCGCTAGTGGGCGATTCTAAAGATAAAAATATAGATTGCGCGATCTCTTTTTCGTTATTCGCCACTATCTATCTTTACTTCTGCGGCTACTGCCCCGTGGCGCTCATAAAACAACCTTAAGCACTTTGCCAATGATCCCAAAGCCTTCCTGATCGTCTATTTCTACGCGCCAGCTCTTGTACTCCTTGTTTGTGCTGAGAATATCAAACGCGCCGCGCCGATCTTTTTGAATAATTTTGACGAGTAGCTCGTCGTCCCACCGTATTACATATAGCCCTTCGCCGCTGTATTCGTTGTCTCCGTTGAACACAACCCAGCTGTCGGGCAAAAGCGTGGGAATCATAGAAAAGCCGTCAACCTGCATTGCCATTAGTCCCGTTGGCGGTTTAGTTTTGAAAAACGCGACAGCGATCGGAATTGTGCCTTTAGCGCTGAAGTCATCAAGGTTGAATATATGCGCGCCGCGACCAGCCGACGCGCGTACCGTGAGGCAGGGAACATTGATCGCATTCTGACTTGACGCGTTGTCCGACACATCGCCGAACATTGTTCCGTTTCCGTCCAATAGCCAATCGGCGTTTATACCGATTTTAGAACAACCCGCCCTAATTTTTTGTACCGACGAAAAAATAGGCTCTCTCTTTCCTGTCGCCCAAAGCGATATCGCCTTTTGATCAACGCCGAAAGCATCTGCAAGCGCCTCTTGCCTTTTCCCCGTAACCCTCATTGTTTCGACGAGCCGTTCTGAAAATTTCAAATTTTTCCCCTTTCTGCTCTATATTTAAGGACATTTTAAGGTCAAATGTTCTATACTTACCTAATCAATTCAGTAATTCTACTGAAAACTAAAAAGGAGCGAAAAGTGAAGAGCATTAAAGGATACGCGCAAGCGAAACGAAATCTAGAGGAGGTCTGCCTAAGACTAAAACAAGCGGGATGGCGCAGTATGCGGATTTTTGATGCACAAGCCGAAATCGACGAGATGATCGCTAAGGGCGATCATAAAGCCGCTGAAAAGCGATGCGCCTTTTTCAACCGCATTTGCGCGGGATATAAAAAGTCCTACCGCGAGTTTGACAAAAAAATCGCCGATCGCAAAATCCAAACTAGAAGGATCGGACTGTGAGAAAACTCAAAGCCAGCGAGCTGTCAAAACGCATTAGCGCGGGAATCACGAAAAACATAGCCGCGCAATACGGGTCGCTGATGTTTTGGTCGAAGGCCAACGGTTTTAAACCGCACAACGTCCTTGAGCTCGCATACGGGCGCACGAAAGGGACGCGATTCGGCTCGGAATCTTACGAAATCAAGCAAAGGCTTATAGCGGACGGCTTATGGGACGAGCCAAAAAAGCGCAATAAACCGAAGGCGGCGTAACAATGAAAATAATGGAAGTCTGGCTCTCTATAGAGGTCGCGTCGCTATACACGGGGATTGGAGTCGAATCGCTCAAAAGATCGCTTGGCGAATACCGCTGGCGAAAAAGTCGATTCACCACCGCGAATCTCGCCTATGACATCTTAATTGTATTGACCGAAGCCGAATATACGGCGTTGCGCGAGAAATACAGATGGGGCGTTGAAGTTGAAAAAATAACGGACTATGAAAGGATAAACAATGAAGGCACACGAAACGATGGACAGGGTAACACGGAAAGTAGAAACGGCGATCGAGGAGCTGAAACATATAGACGTGGATTGGATCAGCGACAGACACGAGAAACGCCTGAAAGAAATAAGGGCGGAATTGCAGGCGGCGGTAAACGAGATACAAGGGATAGCGGCTACGCCTTGTTACGCAACTCGTCTACCGCCGCGCCGCTAATCGTCGAAGGGTTTTGGGCTAGGAAATATCAGCCTAAACGCCGAAGCCTAACGCGGGAATTACGCTCCGCGCTTAACAAGCTGGCGGTGTGGCGTTGAAAACGTGGCTACCTACCGCGATCGCGGCGGCGTTTTTGGGCGTTAACCCGCAAGCGTTACGGATAGCGATACATCGTGGCTCGAAAAAATACGAGTGGCGCGAAGCGCCCAGAAACGGCGCGTGGGGTAAAACCTACGAAATCGCGCTCGAACTTAGCGCGGAGCGGTATGCCGCGATTTGCCAACAGCACGGCAAACAATTCCAAATTCAAGGAGTAACGGACAATGACGGAAAAGAAAATCAAGAAACTAGAGGCGCAAGGGCGCTACGAAGAGGCGATAACGGCGCGGCGCAATCGTCTGATCGGGATGATAACGCGCCAAATACGAGCGAAAAAATATCGCTTGAAACGACGCAAGACGGCGAGAGCGATCTGCGACTCGCTAATACTCAAGGAGTAGCAAATGCAAGAGGATCGACGCAAGTATTGGCGCAGACCAAAACGCAAAAACCCGACAAGAGAGGAACAGGAGGAGCGCAAAGCTCTAGCGGAATCGAAACGCAAAGCGGATATGGAACGCCGCCAACCGAACCTGCCGTTGATGGACGGCTAAACGACGCGGAGGGCTTTACGCCCTCCGATATTACGGACTTTAAGCGCGGGGCGAAAGATAGCGAAAATTGCAAAGAGGGACGCTTTGCCGCCGTCCCCGCTCCTTTAGGAAAAACTTCTTTCGCCTCGCGCTTAGAGCCTACCGCCAACTCTTTGCTTATCACGGAGCTTGAAAACATGAATAAAGCCCAAGCCGTTAACGAAATGAACTCCTGCCCGCCGATGATTAAAAAGGTTGTGTGGGCGGCGCAAGTCGCCCAAAAATACAACGTTAGCGTTAAAACGCTCTATAGCTGGGCAAAAATCTTAAAAACCGATAACGCCGTTAGCGTTAGCCCCGACGCTAAAAGCAAATTTGTTCTTAGATTTCATTC